>JAFZND010000029.1 GCA_017553065.1 Clostridia bacterium | reverse complement strand
TGCATCATTTAATTCTGGTAACTCTTTTGATTTTACCACATTTACTTTTACTTTAAACACTGCTGGTTGACCTGCAAGTTCTTTTGCTTGGTATTCTTTTGGGAATGTTACTTTTACATCCACTTCATCGCCTGCTTTCTTGCCTACTAATTGTTCTTCAAATCCTTCAATAAAGCTATGGCTACCAATTTCCAAATCATATGCTTCTGCAGTACCGCCATCAAATTGTACATCGCCTTTGAATCCTTTGAAGTCAATATTTGCAATGTCACCATTTTCAATAGCACCTTGCTTTTCTACATATCTTACATTTTGTTCGCGTACGCGCTCTAATTCTGCATCCACATCTTTTGCAGTAATTTTTCTTGGTTCATGTGATATTTTCAAGCCCTTGTATGCGCCAAGTTTTACTTCTGGCATTACAGGCACTACTGCTACAATAACTACACCATTTTCATCTAATGACTTCACAGATAATTCTGGCGCATCTACAGGGTCAATATCTTTTTCTTTTGCCAAAACTTCTGAATATGCTTTGCCAAAACCTTCTGCTAGTGCTTCTTCAAAGAATACTGTTGGGCCATAAGTTTTTTCAATAACCTTTCTTGGTACTCTGCCTTTTCTAAAACCTTCTACAGGATATTCACCTTTGTGCTTATTGTAGGCATTTTCTACCTGACTTTCCCACTCTTCTGCACTAAGTGTAACCTCTAATGTAACTTCGTTGTTTTTACGACTTGTAACTTTGTATTTCATACTTTTCTCCTTAAAAAATCAAATGTCTTGCTTATTATAACAAAAACTTTTAAATTAGGCAATTAGTTATGCAAGTATATTGTCAATATATAAAAAATAAGAGCTGAACAGCTCTTATCTAATGTATATCATAAGCCCTGTATATACAAGCACGCCTGCAAATATACCAAACATTATCATCACCACAATATATGTCCACTTGCTACTTCTTTCAGCATTTGCATAATGTTTTGCTTCACTTTGAGTAAGCTCTACATTTTCAAGTAGTTTAGAATTATCTTGCCTGCGTCTTACCCAAAGAATAACTGGTATTGTGAAGCCACAAGTAACACCAAAAAGTATTGAACTAACACCCATAAGTGCTGGCACAAAACTAGTAATAATAAGTGCAATAATGCTAACACCTAGCAACACTGCAAATGTAATATTAAGTTTGCTTTTAAAAAATTCTTTTATAAACATAAATTATACCAAAAATAACATTACTACAAGTAACACAGTAAATACAAACCAAAGGCCTAACCATGCCAAATTACGCTTTGATTTTGCATAACCAAAAGATGATAATATCAATACAAAATACCCAAGATATTCTGCAATTACATGCATTGCGTTAGTAAATTTGCCTGCTTTAAATATACTTACACATGTAAGTGCAATGGCCACAAGACCAAGTGCAATGTATGCTGTAAAATTTATAATTGTTTGTGTACTAATATTTCTTCTCATTGCTTTTCCTCCAAAGATATCATATCACAAATATTTTTTATGTCAAATACCTTTTCCACAAAGTTTTCAAACTCTTTAGGTGGATTTACCATAAACGACATTTCTTCACCACTTCTTGGGTGTTTTAACATTAACTTAATTGCGTGCAACATTTGACCAGATTCATAGTATTTTTCACTTTTGCTACCATATAACTTGTCGCCCACAATACTATGATGCAGATATTCTGCATGTGCCCTTATTTGATGTGTCCTACCTGTTTTTAATTCCCACATCACAAGAGAATACTTATCAGTGCTATCTAACACTTTGTATTTAGAGTGAGCAAGTTTACCTTCCCCAGTAGTATTGCAAGCAAATTTTAATCTATTCTTTTTGCTACGAGCTAAGTAATTTATTACTTCTCCTTCGCCCTGCATTTTACCTTCGCATATACTAATGTATATGCGTCTGCACTCTTTTGTGGATATTTGGTTAGATAAATTCACATGAGCAAAATCGTTTTTTGCCACCACTATCAATCCAGACGTGTCTTTATCAAGTCGGTGCACAATTCCTGGACGCAACACGCCATTTATTCCACTCAAATCTTTCACACTAAATAGCAATGCATTCACAAGTGTGCCATCATTATTTTTTATTGCAGGATGCACCACCATGCCCTTAGGTTTATTAATTACAAGTAAATCACTATCTTCATACACTATATCTAATGGAATATCTTGCGCGTGTGCTTCCAATTTTTCCACTTTGTCAAAATCAAAAGTTTGCACTTCATCACCATTTTTCAAAGTGTAACCCGCCTTTGTAACGGCAGTGCCATTCACTAATACTTTGCCTTGTGATATTAAATTTTTTATATGCGAACGAGTAAGTGAACTATTTAACCCTTGTAGATACACATCTAGTCGCATACTATCTCCACTAAATGTCACTTTTTTTCCTTTTTTGCTTTGCAAAAAGCACAATAAAATAAATTACATATACCACACATCCAATTGTGATAAATGTATCAGCAATATTAAATACTCCCCATGTCATAAAATCAAAATTGATAAAATCACGCACATAGCCAAGTATCAATCTGTCATACAAATTACCCACAGCACCTGCAACAACAAATGAATAGGCAATCTCTGACAACCAACTACTTTCTTTGTTTGTAAAATCCCAAATTGTAAATAGCGCCACAAAAAGTATGCTAACTACTATTAGCAAAATGGTATGACTTCCCAAAATTCCAAAAGCTGCCCCAGTGTTTTCAATATACTTAAATGAAATAAATCCAGGAATAAAATTGGCATCATGTGTCTTTTGTGCAAAGTACTCTTTTGTAATCATATCAAATGTCAAAATTACAGCAATTATTAAAAACCTAACTATTAACTTTAACCAATGTGTTTTTAAGTATTCTTTCATACTTATATGTTACTATTCTTTTTTATTCAAAGCAAACAAAATAGCGCGAAATTTGACACATTATTTGATAGATGTATACATTTCTAATGTATAAAAGCAAATTTCACACATGGTGTGTTTGGTTATATATCCATAATTATTTGATTGCAATAATTGCGTTATACAATTATCTAGCGAATCTACAATTTTTATGTATGCATTTACTATTTCTTTTAAGCGATTATCGCTACTCTCATTTTTTAATTTCATAATATTTGACACATGCGTTTTTGCAGTGGACTTATAGTAATTAAACGAATTAGAACAAGCAATATTTGATATATCTTTTTTATCAAGTTGAATAATGTTGTCATACATATTTTTGTACAAAGTTTTTAAGTATTCCACACTATCTACAATGCTAACAATTTGTGATTTGTCTAAATCTTTATATTCATAAGACAATTTTGGATAATTAAGTTTAATCACTTTGCAAGAATAACTCTGCATATTTTTTAAAACAGCTAATGCCTCATCTTCACTACTATATATGCATCCAATTACATCAAAAACATTGTCGTGTGCATACACATAAGAGCCGGCACCTTGCACTGATGCAGTGCTAGCAAGTTCTATTGCTTGCGATTCAGTTTCAAAAGTTCCAAGCGATAATGCAAATAATTCATAATTATCAAACTTAGATGAACCACCAAATACACTAGTGTAACCATATTTAATTAGTGACGATATACCCGAACCCAAAAAAGTAATTACACATAGTGTAATTAAAACTATTGGAATCATCCAGAATTTATAACTCCATCAAGTGACCATGTTTTTGCTTCGGTTATTTTAACATTTATTATTTTACCAATA
>JAFZND010000028.1 GCA_017553065.1 Clostridia bacterium | reverse complement strand
TTTGCATTAATAAGTGGGCCACCCGAATTACCAGGATTAATACTAGCATCATGTTGAATTAGATTTTGCATATATGCTTCCCCAGCATATGTATTAACCCTAATTGTTCTATTTAATGCACTCACGATTCCTTTGGTAAAAGTGTGTTTCAAAGTAAGACTTAGTGGTGTACCAACGGCAAGCACATCTTCACCAACCATTACACTATCTGTATCAGCAAGTTTTAAATAAGGTAATGTGGCATTTGCTCTTACTACGGCAATGTCTTGTGCGCTATCATCAAACACAAGTTCTCCTTTTACACTATCGCCACCATATAAATGTACACTAATATTTAAAGGATTTGAAATAACATGCGAATTGGTTAGCACATACCCACCACTTGCTACGCATACTCCAGAGCCAACAGATGTGCCATCAGTATCAGTAGAACTAATTCCTACCACGGCAGGTGCAACTGCTTGTGCAAGTTGTGGCACATCTGTCGAGTCACTAAACGAAATAAATTCTTCTTTTAGTGAAGTGTTTTTACCCTCATTAAAGAATGAACACCCCACAAATATCACACAACACAATGCAAAAATTGCAATTTTTTTCATAAAAATACCTCATTTTTACCTTATTTTGTGTAATTTTTATCATTTTATGAAAAAAGACACCACAATTTTGGTATCTTTTAATTTTAATTATTTTAAATTAAAAATTGTGCCAATTTTATGTGCCGGCGCCACATCAATTTTTATATTTACGCCTTCACTAATACCTCGCGAATTTAAATAATTTGTTACACACTCATAAGCAGTTTCAGGCGTGTTATTCTCTTCACTAAGATGCGCTAGTACCACTTGCTTAGTGCCTGCCAATGCAAGTTTGGCAACAGCAACAGCACAATCATCATTACTAAGGTGACCATGAGATGACAATATTCTAGTTTTGAGTATTGGCGAGTAATGTGGATTTGCAATTAGCATTGCCCTATCATGATTACTCTCAAGTATAACTAGTTTGCTACCAAATAAATGTAGTAACGTCTCATCACTCTTGTGGCCTAGGTCTGTGGCATAACTCACTTTTGTGTCCCCGCACGCAACAGTGTATCCCACGCAACAATCTACATCATGTGGAAGTTTAAAACTTGTAATTTCAAAGTCCCCAACACTAAATGGCTTATCGGAATAAGAAAACAATTGTTCCTGTTTTACTTTTTCAAGTTTTGTGGCAAGTGCTTGGGCGCCATCAATATGACAATAAATTTTTGTGCCATACTTTCTTGCAAATGTGGCAATACCTTTAGTGTGGTCACTATGCACATGTGTATTTAGTATTGCATCAATTTGCTTTGGGTCAATATTCAAAGCTTTTAGTTTTAATTCCACTTCGCTACATGTAATGCCTAGGTCTATTAAGATTTTTGTATTGTCTGTCCATAGTAAGGTGCTATTCCCCTTACTGCTAGACGCAAGTGTTGCTACTCTCATTAACATCTATCCTTATTGCAAAACTATTGTAGCACAAAATATCAAAACAATAAAATAAAAAGAACGCACATATTTTATGTACGCTCTATTTACATTACAACTTTACTTTTCCTTCTAGCCAACTATTTACATAGCTACGCATTTCACGCTTGCTTATTTTTTCTAGTGTATCAATAAAATTATCAGGTGTCACATTTGTAAATTTGTATTTTTCAAAATATGCAGAAAGCACTTTCATTAACTTATTATACCCTATAACTTGTGAGATATTGTCAAAAAGTAGCGCTCCTTTGACATAAGCTAAGTATACATACTCTGCCTCACTATTATAATCGGCAATGTTTCTATTCATACTTGTGTCAATGTTGCCAAGCACTTTTGTGTAAATATCTACAAAGGTGTGATAGTTATCCATGGTAGATTGCATAAGTTTATCATAGTCCACGCCATAGCTTTCGTTTGCTTTGTAAAACACTGCACAAGAGTAATCTGTAAGACCTTCATCAAGCCACCCAAATCGGTATGCATCACTACCCACAAGGCCATACCACCATTGGTGTGCCGTTTCATGAATTATCACATTTAGATAATCTGCCTTTTCTCTTACTGCATCTGATATGTACACCAAGTTTGGAAATTCCATCCCACCATGAATAAAGTTTGCCTTAACCACATTAAACGTTTGATATGGATAACTACCAAATGTAGATGAGAATGTATTTATTGCATCAATGCCTGCCTGTAAACTATCTAATGCATGGTCATCATCATAGTAAAAATAATTTACTTGTGTGTCGCCTGCTTTACCACTAACTACTTGAAATTTGTCACTAATCACAAAAGCATAATCTCTCACAGCTAGAGCACTTGTGAAAAGTGTAGTTGTGGTTTCACCCACACTCGTATTTGTGTCATAACCGGTATGTGCAATTATTAAATTGCTAGGATATGTAATATTTACATTGTAATTTGCTACACACGAATAAAATGGATCGCCATTACTATGATATGGTTCCATTAACCACTTGCCTTCTTCATATACACAAAGAATAGGATAAAAGTTTGCAACATTAATTGTATTGTCGCCATAACCAAAGCGATGTAAACAATTAGGAATGGTTACACTATACTGCATAGATATTGTGCATTTATCGTCTGGTGCAACACTATCATCTAGCGCTATCTCCAAGAAATCATTGTCTGCGCCAACAAACACATATTTTGCATCATTTCCATTAAGTTGCACACTTTCAATTTGTATGTTGCCTGCACTAAAACCATTTGGGTATGCTCTGTCATAATGCAAACTACTTACTGGCTTATTTGTAGCTCCCGCATCAAAATTGTTTGGATACAAATGAAAATATAATTTATCGTGCATTGCACTATCTTTATTTATGTAATTTACATTTTGATTTACATTCAATGTGTAATTGTCATACACAATATCCATACTGTATTCAGTTAAATTTTTACTTGCTTTTTTAATTGTTTTTTGATTTGTAGTTGCGCAACCCGTAAGAATTACCACACAAATCAAAAAAAACATTATAAATTTTTTCATAATACAATTCCTTAATAAAGATTTTTGATTTTGCATTACTATTTATATTTATAATGTTTTATTTTTATGAAAATTTTAGAAATATTGTTTTATTTGTGTACCAATTTCATTGTTTGGCTTTGTAACAATAATTCTATTGTTTATAAATTCTTGCATTCTATCTACGTGAGTAATAAATCCCACAGTGAAGTCAAGCTTAATCAATTCATTAAAGCTATTTAGCACATTTTCAATGTAGTCATCAGAAAGTGAGCCAAATCCCTCGTCGATAAAGAAGAAGTTGAATGCACGATTGTTGTTTACAGAAATACTTTGTGAAATACCAAGAGCAAGTGATAGCGAAATAATAAATCTTTCACCACCAGAAAGTGTTTTTACACCTCTTGGAATGCCACCATTAAAGTTGTCTAACACAAAGAATTCACCATTGTAGCGAAGTAAATACTTGCCTTTGCTAATTTGATATACAAATTTATTCGCAAATTCAGTAATCAAGCTCATATATTCTTCTGCCACATATTCAAGCAATCCGCCACCTGTAATGAGTGCTGATAAT
>JAFZND010000027.1 GCA_017553065.1 Clostridia bacterium | reverse complement strand
TTTCTCTTTTTCTTTCTTTATTTTACCCCATTCCATCTCGTGTAAATAACCTTTCACGGCATAAAAAAGCACCTACAAACAATAAAAAAATCTAAATCAAATACTCAAAACTTCAAGTGATTCGATTTAGACTGCTCCTGGTAGAGATGAGTGGACTCGAACCACCGACCCCCACCTTATCAGGGTGGTGCTCTAACCGGCTGAGCTACATCTCTATATAGTGAATGTTTTAATGAGATTTCAAACTCAAATGGTGGAGATAAAGAGATTCGAACTCTTGACCCCCTGCTTGCAAGGCAGGTGCTCTAGCCAGCTGAGCTATACCCCCACAAAGCACATTCAAATTGTGCTTTTATATAATATCAAATAGAATAACCTATGTCAATATTTTTTTGGTAATTTAGATTATTTTTTTAAACAACTTTTTCTAAGTCAATTACCTTAGTTGCTAGTGCATTTACAAATGGTTTACTATGGCTTACAAATAACACACTGCCTTCAAAATCAGATATCACTTTTTGCAAATGGTTGATTGCAAGCATATCCAAGTGATTTGTTGGCTCGTCTAAAATCAATAAATTGCATGGCGTTAGCGACAAAACACATAGTTTTATTTTGCTTTGCTCACCGCCAGATAGTTGGCTAATTTGTTTGCGTGCGTGAATACTACTAAGCCCACATTTGGACAATGCTGCCCTTGCTGCTTTTTCGCCTAGTTTTGGAAACATATTTGTTATATATCCAAGTGGTGTGCCTTCAAAGTGATTGAAATTATTTTCTTGTTCGTAATAACCTACCACAACATTACGTGCAATGGTTACATTTCCACTAATTGCGGGAATAATACCCAAAATTGTTTTTAGTAGTGTAGATTTACCAATTCCATTAAATCCACTAATAGCAATGCGTTCGCCATTATTTAAAACAAAATTTAAATTTTGTTTTAATAGTGGTTTATCATACCCCACCATTAAATCTTCTACCTTTACAACCATATTTCCGGCAAATGGCTTGTAATTAAAGTTAAAAGTTGGCTCCACTTGTTCGCTTGGTGGAGTAATAATATCCATTTTTTCTAGTTTGCGTTCTCTTGACCTTGCCATTTTGGCAGTAGCAGCACGCGCCTTATTTTTGTCAATGTAATCTTGCAAACGCTTAATCTCTTTTTGTTGATTTTCATAACTTTTTGCTGTGAGTTCTTTTTGTTCTGCTTTTATTTCACGCATTTTTGTTAAATTTCCCACATATCTTGTTACTTTGCCACCATCCACATCACACACATGAGTTACAACATCATTTATGAAGTGATCATCGTGGCTAACTATAATAAATGATTTATCACTTGATTTAATAAATTTTGTAAGCCAATCAATATGATTTACATCCAAAAAGTTTGTTGGTTCGTCTAATATCATCACATCTGGGTCTTCCAAAAGCAATTTGGCAAGCATTACTTTTGCACGCTGGCCACCTGACAAATGTGATACAATTGTATCTAGTCCAAGTGCTGTAACACCAAGGCCAGATGCAACCTTTTGAATATTGCTATCTATTGCCCAAAAGTTTTCTTCAGACAACTTTTCAAACAAATCGCCACTTTCATACATCAACTTTTCTAATCTTGCCGGGTTTTGCTCGACACCTAGT
>JAFZND010000026.1 GCA_017553065.1 Clostridia bacterium | reverse complement strand
GTATGATTTTACAAAAATTATTTATAAAAAATTTAATTTGTTATATTTTTTTATTTGATGGCTACAATTTAACTATGGACAATAAAGAAAGAAATTTAAGATACAATAAATATGTTGAAAGCAAAATCCCAAAAACTAAGGAATTTCCAACACTAATTTATGCATTTGTAATTGGTGGAATAATTTGCATGATTGGACAGGGTATAACTGATTTATTTTTGTATATATGGCCAACAATGACACTAGATGAAGCAAATGGGTGGATGCTAATAATTCTTATAGTAGTTGCTAGTTTTTTAACTGCTATTGGTGTATTTGATAGAATAGGTGCATTTGCAGGCGCAGGTACAATAGTTCCCATAACAGGATTTTCAAATTCTATTACTAGTCCTGCAATGGAATTTAAAAAAGAAGGCATTATTTTTGGATTGTGCGTAAAAATGTTTAGTGTGGCAGGTCCTGTTATTGTAAATGGCGTTGCAATATCGGTAATTATTGGAATTATCTATTTATTTATTTAAATTGGGGTTATGTATGCAGAATAATAGAAGTACTTTATTTTTTAAAAACAGACCTATGATAATAGGTAACTATTCCACAGTTGGAAGCAAAGAAGGTCATGGTAATTTTAGTAAATACTTTCATTGCGTCCTAGATGATGATAAATTTGGAGAAAAAACATTTGAAAAGGCAGAACGAAAAATATTGGAGCACACACTAAATCATGCAGTAAAAAGTGCAAATTTAAGTATGGACGACATAAATGTATTAGTTTGTGGTGACTTGTTAAATCAAATTATATCTAGTACTTTTGCTGCACGCAAATTTGGAGTTCCATATCTAGGGCTTTATGGCGCATGTAGTACAATGACAGAGGGATTGACATTAAGCGCAATACTAGTGGATGGCAAATATGTAAAAAATGTATTGTGTGGAACTGGCACACATTTTAGTAGTGCAGAAAGACAATACAGAAATCCTCTAGAACTTGGTAATCAAAGGCCACAAACTAGTCAGTGGACAATCACCGGTGCAGGAGCATCAGTAATTTCACTAGATGGCATTGGTCATTATATTGTAAGTGCAACTATTGGTAAGGTTGTAGATTATGATGTGAAAGATGTAAACAATATGGGTGCAGCAATGGCACCTGCTGCTATGGATACACTAATCACACATTTTAAAAACACAAATACTAAGCCAGAAGATTATGATTTAATTTTGACAGGTGATTTGGGAAAACTTGGTAGTGAAATACTAATTGACCTAATGGAAAACAAAGGGTATAACTTGCGAGAAAACTATTGTGATTGTGGACACATGGTTTATAGTGATACGCAAAAAACTCACCAAGGTGGTTCTGGCGCAGGATGTAGTGCTAGTGTATTTAATTCTTATGTGCTTGCAAAACTTACTGATGGAAGTTATAACCGAGTGTTGTTTTGTGCAACAGGTGCGCTCCTTAGTACGCTTAGTTCTCAACAAGGTGATAGTATTCCTGGCATTTGTCATGCTGTGGAAATAATAAGAAATGAGAAGGTGAAAAAATGGCGTTAATGTATTTAAAAGTATTTTTGGTTGGTGGGTTTATTTGTATGCTAGGCCAAGTTTTGATAATTAAAACAAATATTACAAGTGCAAGAATACTTGTACTATTTGTGTGCATTGGTGCGGTGTTAGAAGCATTTGATATATATGACCCTATTGTTGCTTTTGCTGGAGCAGGAGCAATAGTTCCAATTGTTGGATTTGGAAGATCGCTTGCAAAAGGTGCCATTGAAGGTGTGAAACAAAAAGGTGTGATTGGTGCACTAACTGGTGGACTTACTGCAACTTCTGGTGGTATTGCAGCAGCTGTGATATCAGCATATTTATTTGCATTAATTTTTAGCAGTAAAACAAAAAAGTACTAATTCTATACACCAAATATATTTCATATATTATTTATATGAAATTTTTACATATTTCAAATATTAAAAAGTTCTTTAAAAAACATAAAAATCATATAATAATAACTTTTATCATTGCAATATGCTCGACATTGCTTTTGTTTTGTTTTGGCATATTTATTAGTCCAATTTTAAAAAATACAATTGAACTTAGGTCAAAATCTCTTGCAACAACTGCAATGAATAGTGCAATCTCAGATGTTGTAATGAATTCTGTTGTGTATGATGATTTGGTGAATATTGTTACAGATGAATTAGGCAATATTACAATGATTCAGGCAAATAGTTTGGAAATAAATAATTTAAGTAAAGATTTGGCCCAATCAACAGAAAAACGCATTACAGAATTAGGACAATCAGGTATTGCCATTGCTGTTGGTTCATTTACTGGAATACCATTACTTGTAGGAGTTGGACCACAAATAAAATTAAATGTTACACCAATTGGTGCAGTAACATGTACTTTCACATCTAAATTTGAAAGTGCTGGAATTAATCAAACGATCCACAGGATATATGTTACAATCAACTCTAGAGTAGGTATTGTAATGCCACTGTATAGTAGGCGCTATGAAGCAAAACAACAAGTGTTAATTTGCGAAAGTATAATTGTAGGTCAGGTGCCAGAAGTTTATTTGTATTCAGACCAATTAGATACTTTACTTAACTTTGTGCCATATTAAAAAAATAATTGTTATATTACAATTATTATGCTAAAATGTACTAGTACAAAAAGGTGGAATAATGATTTTTTTTGATAATGCTAGTACAACTAAAATATGTGACGATTCACTTGCAGCTATGAACTATTATGCAAGTGAAAAGTTTTTCAACCCAAGTGCACTTTACAAAGAAAGTTTAAATGTAAGCAATGAAATAAATGAGGCACGCAATGTTATTTTAAATGCAATGGGAGCATTAACAGGAGATAAATTTGTGTTTACCTCTGGTGCTACTGAAGCTAATAATACAATTATTAGGTCTTGTGCTCGCAATAAAAATTTAAAAATGTTATTTTCCATGGGTGAACACCCATCTGTATATAATGTTGCTCTTGATTTGCAAAGTCAGGGTTATAATGTGCAATTTATCAATTTAAATAGACAAGGAACGCTTGATCTAAAAGATTTGGAAAGAAAATTGGATAGCGATACTTGTTTTGTGTCGTTTATGCATGTAAGCAATGAAACAGGTGCAATAAATGATGTTAAAAAAATTACTGCCTTTATCAAATCAAAAAGTAGAGCACTTGTTCATTGTGATGGAGTACAGGCATTTATGAAATTAAATGTTAATGTAACAAGTTTAGGCATTGATTTTTATACTATAAGTGCGCACAAATTTCATGGACCAAAAGGTGTGGGTGGTTATTTTGTTAAAAATGGAATAAATGTAAAACCATTCATAATTGGTGGTGGTCAAGAACAAAATTTGCGTAGTGGTACAGAAAATGTGCCTGCAATTATTGGTATGGCAAAAGCAGTGGAGTATATGGCTCCTAGCATTAAATCCAATTATGAAAAAATTGTCCAATTAAGTGATTATTTGTGTGGTGAAGTTAATAAATTTGGTTATGCACTAACACTTGACCAAAAGAGCCCTTACATAAATGTATTGTCCTTTGAGGGTGTACGCGCAGAAACATTGTTGCATATGATAGAAGATAATGGTTATCTTGTGGGCAATGGCAGTGCTTGTAGC
>JAFZND010000025.1 GCA_017553065.1 Clostridia bacterium | reverse complement strand
CTTTACTGAAATTAGTAAAGATAAATATAGCGTATTTGGTGTAGATGATGACACATTGCACTATTTCTTATATCTAGACGAAAATAGTCAAGAATATCCTTTTGCACTTGTAAAAGGTAAAAAAGCAGATAGCGTAGAAGCATACGAAAGAATTATTCTTGAAGAAGTGGAAGAATTCAAAAAGCTCTATGGCGATGCAGAAGTAAGTGATGTGTTCACAATCGAACCACAAGGTGGCAGAAGAGTAGACAGAGTTTCTATCGATTTTAATGATGGCGGCTATATGTCTGTAGTATACTTTACACTAGTTCATGGTTATGTTGTATCTGCAAGTACATGCATACTAGAAGATGCTGACAACTATGAAGGCAACTTATATGCAATTATGAGTTCCATTAAAGAAGTTTAATAAAAAAATAAAACACCCGATGGGGGTGTTTTTTTGTTGAATTTATATTGATAATTCTTTTGCTATTTCGGCGTAACTCTTGATTAGACCCATGTGCTTGCCAGAAATTGCAATAAGACATGTGCGAGCGTAAACTAAATCTTCTTTAATATCTTTGTCTGAGGCAGAGTTGTAGTATTCTTTTGCTTGCTCGTCTGTTACAAGTGGTCTATTTGATATTGTACTGCCAATTTCATAAAAATCCTCTGCGTATTCATTTACAATTTCACCAATTAAGTCGCTTGCTTCTGGTTTATAAAAAGAATTGAGCTCTATATCAATTATTCTAATGTAATACAATTCCTGTTCGCAAAATTTAAGATTTTTTACAGTGTCAAAAATTTCTTGTATTTTCATATTTCTCACCTCATTTTTTATTGCGCTCGTGTGTGTCAAATACAATTGTAAATGGTCCATCTAATTGTGTTGAAATGTGCATGTGTGTGCGAAAATGTCCTGTTTGTACATTTTTTACGCCACATTTTTTTATTTCTTCAGCAAGTGCAAGGTACAATGTGTTTGCTTTTTCCATATCTGCACTTTGACTAAAATCTGGGCGTGTGCCAGAAGCAATAAATGCATTAAGAGTAAAGTTGCTCACAACCATGCAGTCGCCACCTATATCTAGTACGCTTTTATTTAATTTATCATTTTCATCTTTATAAATGCGCATTTTGGTAAGTTTGCTTGCAGTCTTTACCACATCTTCCATTGTGTCGTCTCTGTGTACGCCAACAGTAAGAAGTATTCCTTGCCCTATACTGCTATATGGTTTGCCCTCCACAGACAAGTCGCATTTATTCACTCTTTGCATTACTGTCTTCATTTATATCTTCCTCATCATACATATCGTGATATTGTGTACATGTTTCCATCAAATTTTTGTGTGTACCTTCCGCCGCCACTTTTCCGCCATCAATGTAGATAATTTTATCACTATCAATAACTGTGGACAATCTATGTGCAATGGTTACAATGGTGTGATTTTTTGCAAGTTTAAATATTGTATCTTTTACATTGTTTTGTGTTACATTATCTAGTGCACTTGTTGCTTCATCAAATAGCATCACTTTACTATTTTTAAGAAGAGCACGAGCAATGGCAATACGCTGGCGTTGTCCACCGCTTAGTTTAACACCATTTTCACCAATTTTACTATTTATTCCCTGTGGAAGAGAATTTATAAATTCTAGTATATCAGCTTGTTTTAGCACCTTTTCCAATTCTAAATCTGTTGCTTCTGGCTTTGCAAGGCGCAAATTTTCTGCAATAGTAAGATTAAATAAATATGGCGATTGACTAATTATGGAAATACCATTTCTAATGCTATCTCTATCAAGATTATTTACATCTACGCCATCTAATGTGATTGTGCCATTACCTTCTTTTAGTGAATACAATTTGGCAATAAGTGACGCAATTGTACTTTTGCCACTACCAGAAGGCCCAACAAATGATGTAACCTTATTGTGTGGAATTTCAAAACCAATGTCATCTAATACTATCTTATTTTCGTTATACGCAAATGTAACGTGGTCAAATTTAATATCCCCTTTGCATTTTGAAAAATGTACATCGCCAAATTTTTCACTTGGATATTTTGTTTCGTCAAACAATTCATTTACGCGCTCGGCAGATACAAGTGTTTCGTTTGTTAGTTCTTTTATGTTTATAATGTAATTTGCAAAATTATTGATGTTGTTTCTAAAATTATAAACAATCAAAACTGTTGCTAGCACAATTTGCCCGTGTGTAAAAAGGAACACGCATACAGCAAGAAGCACAAAATTCAATAAATATATGGATATACTTGCTAGTGTGCGCAATCCTGTATTGATGTGTGATTTGCGCATTTCGTATGACAAAACTTCAATTTTTCTATCAATTATTGTGTTTTCAATATTTTCATTTGCATTAATTCCACGAATATCTTTAATTCCACGAATATTTTCTGTTTGCAAACTTTGTATTGGTTCGTTAATCTTTTTTAAAAATCTATTGTATTTTGTTCGATTGTTTACTCTTAGCCATTGAATGGTAAGAGTTACCACAAATATTGCAATTTGAACAAGCGAAACCCAAATGTTTAGAGAGGCAATATATGTAAAAAATCCAATGTGGCCAATTGCTGTGGTCAAAAAGTCGGTCATTCTAAGTGGATAGTTTGTAACCATTTCGGCATCGCTATATATTCGTGACGTAAAGGTTGCAGTGTTTGAATTGTCAATGGATGATTGAGAAATGGAATTTACTCTTGATATTAAATCTTTTCTTATAACAATTGCTGAGTTTATTGAAACATTATTCCAAAGGATTGATGCAATACAATCAAGGCATTGATAAATAATACCAAATACACAAACTATACCAGCTAAAAATAAAGTAGCCCTTGAATCAAGACCATCAGTAAAAGTTGCCAAAAGGCGAGCAGAATATATGGGCATGAATACTGCCAACACTGTCATGCAAAGTAGCAAACACACAATGCAAGCAAATTGCCATTTAAAATTGAACATGTATTTGTTAAGCTTGGTAAGTTCGCTAAATTTTATTCGCTTTTTTTCTTCTTTTGAAAAATTTGGCTTTTTAGATTTTGAAATAATAAATTTCATATAACTATCTCCAATTATTATTATACACTAGCAGTTTTTATTGACAAAATAAAAAACACACTATAAGTGTGCTTTTTAAATAAGTGTATTATTTGCTTTTGTTGCCGTATGTTACTTCAAATCTATCTTTGCAAAGTTCAATTGTGCGTTCTGCTTCTTCCACAAAACCTGTTTCCAAAACATGAACTTGCTTGCCTTCTAATTGTTTGTACACAGATAAGAAGTGGCGTAATTCATCCATAATGTGATTTGGCATATCTTCTAAAGAACGAATATTGTTGTATTGTGGGTCATTGAAAGGAATGGCAATTATTTTTTCATCTGTTTCATCACGATCTTTCATAAATACCACGCCAATAGGGTAACAACGAACTAAACTCATTTTTTCAATTGGTTGGCTACATAGTACAAATACATCTAGTGGGTCTTTGTCGCCAGAAAGTGTGCGTGGAATAAATCCATAGTTCATAGGGTAGTGGGTTGCAGTGTATAGCACGCGGTCTAAAATGATAAGTCCCGTTTCTTTATCTAACTCGTATTTATTTTTGCTACCTTGCTCAATTTCAATAAATGCAACAAAGTCGTCTGGTTTAATTCTATTTACATCAATATCTTTCCAAATATTCATAGTGTATCTCCTAATTTGTTCGATTTATTATAGCAAAAATTATTAAGTTATAGCAAATTGATTTGTGACTTTGTGCAAAATATTGTAGTTATTTACATTTTTTCATTACTTTAAATTAAAAATAATATTGTATATAATATATTTTATGATATACTATTTGTGAGAATATATAAGAAG
>JAFZND010000024.1 GCA_017553065.1 Clostridia bacterium | reverse complement strand
TTAAAGATTTGAGTCATACCAAGTTTTTTGCCTAATAATGCTTTTTTCATTTTTAACTTTTCCTCCTACAATAATTATTAAAGCTTAATGTTGATGTCAACGCCAGCAGGTAGATCTAACTTCATAAGAGCATCTACTGCTTTTGCTGATGGACTATAAATATCAATTAGTCTCTTGTGTGTGCGTGTTTCAAATTGTTCGCGACTATCTTTGTATTTGTGTGGAGCGCGAATAATTGTAACTACCTCTTTATCTGTTGGTAGAGGTATTGGACCGCTAATCTTTGCACCAAACTTCAAAGCGGTATCTACAATACGCTTGCTAGCTTGATCGATAAGATTATGATCATACGCTGTTAATTTAACTCTGATTTTTTGTGTTGCCATTAATTTTCCTCCGTTTTTTATAAAATTAATTTACCTAAGAATAGTTCACATATCATTATAATTAAAACACGCGACCGTGTGTTTCATAGCGCAAATCAAAAAAAAATATGTAATTTCTTAGTCGCCTGCGATCTATGTACAGACGCTTCCTAGACGCAAATTATCCCTAGATTTTGGCGTTTCTAAAAGTAACTTTGCACCTAAGGCCCCATTTTACGCTAACGCTATTATATTATAATAAGGTTATTAAGTCAAGATATTTTATAAAATAATTTATATTTTTAGCAAATTTTTAAAGACAAAAAAAATGTCTCACAACTGGTGAGACATAATTTTATAATGTATTATTTAACAAAATCTTCCTCTGCTTCCCTATTTAATTCATTAATGCTACCATCGAATTTTATTTCTTCTTGTGGGAATGCATTTCTACCATATGTATATGGGCCAGTAATTGCAATCATTTTTAGATTTTGACAATTTTCAAATGATTGATCTCCAAAGTTAAATTCTACTTTTGCATCTTCACACTCGAATTTTTCAATGCTGCTACCTTTAAATGCAGATGAACCAATTCTCATTTTGTTTTTGTATCCTTCATATCTATCAACATAGAAATTATGTAATTTTTGACTACCTTCAAATGCCTTAGCAGGAATATCACAATTCAATGCCCATACGCAATTATACTTGCGATTTGCATTGTTTTCTACTTCTTTTACATAATCTCTTACTACTTCTGCACTATTCCAAAGCGCACCTTCACTTGCTTTTGCAAGCATATATTTTTTATCTTTTTCACTTGCATTATGTAAAGCAATTAAGCTGGCACATTTTAGGCCATATACAGAAGGAGTTATTTCTAATGGATCTGCAATAAATCTATCTTTCATATCGCGAGATTCGATAGCATAATGTGTAAGTGCATGAGCAATAAATTCACTTGCCTCATTATATACCAATTTCAATGGTAAAATGTTTTGGGTTTCGTAATTGTCCAATTCTACAAATGTGATTAAAGAATTGATAAACGATTTGCAATTCTCAGTATATAAAACTTGGCAGTTTTCTAGTACATCATGAACAAACGGACTATTCTTAATACTTTGAGGAATTATTGTTTCGCCATAATCATTTCTTGCATCAAATATTTCAAATTCAAAGAAATATGGGCATTGTTTCAAATCTTTTAATTCGATATCATTTGTACGGCAATTTAATATAAATCTATCGTAGTTTGATACATTATTTATCCACAAACCTTTAGGATTTCTCCCCTCTTTGCTTTTTGCAAATGACTCACATGAAGCATTAAATGTTCTTAGGTCTGCAACATATTGCATGCGACCACTCATACTTGATTCATACAATTCTGTTGTTCTATCTAGAACATTTGCAAGTTCTTTTAGTTTTGCAATTGCCAAAACTAAATTTGAAGATTCTAGTGACCTACTATCAAGATTTAATTTGTAAATGCTCGTACCATTAAAGCATCCTTCACCAAATATTTTTACACCATCAGGAATAACGCATGTGTTGGATTCTAAACCTTGGCCAAATGCAAGATGCTTATTTTCAGGTAATGCATGATCGCCAATAATGGTTGTTTTTTGTCCAAATTCTATTGATTCGATACACTTTAATTTATTGAACACATATGGTGGAACAATAGTATTATTTTGCAACACCAATTTTGTTATGCCTAATTTCTCAACAAGACCTGAATATTTATCAAAAAAGTCTACAACTTGTGCCCATGTTTTAACTTCATCTTTGCCAAAATCAATTGTAAGACTATCTGCTACATGATTGTACCATTTATCTAACAATTGCAAGCTTGGATGCACCATTTTAGGATAGCCTTCTACAACAGTTCTTTTTTCAAGTTTTAGTGCTTCCATTTCTTTTTTAAATTTTCTTAAATTTCTCTCGCGTTGTCTCTTTTCGTGTTTCTCAGCGATATAATCTATTAGGCTCATTATCACTCCTTATGCACCAAAAATAGCACAATTTATTTTCTTACACATATAGTATATATTGTATTTATGAAAAATTCAATACCAAAATGAAAATTTTTTTAAAAAAATTACAAAAAAAATCAAAATAAAAGTCCAGCTAATGATAGTTGGACTTTTGAATAGTTATTTTAGATTTTTATGAAATCAAAATGACATATGTAATTGCAATGCCTACAATAAGAATTGCAACCCAAAACAAAAACCAATTGCTAATAGGTTTGCCATCTTTGCCTTTCTTAATAGAAAACACAAGTGTTACCATACCAAGAATAAATAACACAAGTATTATTGAAGTTTTTGTGAGCGTAGTTGCATCACGCACTGCCCAGTTGTAAAAGTTATTCCACATTGCTTTAAACATAACTCTTTTCCACCTTTGTATACATTTATTTTACACCAATGTAGCACCACTTGTCAATAACTAATAGTTATTTAATTAAACTTGGTAATTCAAAATCTTTTGGAGCTTTTATACCCAATAATTGAAGTATTGTTGGCGCAACATTGCCAAGTTTACCACCAGACACAAGCTTAATATCTTTTTTTGGTTCGCTAACAATAATGCAAGGCACCGGATTTGTAGTGTGATCTGTAAGCACTCTACCACTATCGTCTATCATGTATTCTGCATTGCCGTGATCGGCAATGATAAACGCTGTTCCACCAATAGAAAGTATTGCATCTATTAGTCTTCCTAGTTGTTTATCTACTACTTTAACAGTTTCAATAGCGGCATTTAAATTACCTGTGTGCCCAATCATGTCAGTATTGCTATAATTTAGTGCCATAAAACTATATTTTTGTGTTTTAATTCTCTCAATTGCTTTATCTGTAATTTCTACCGCACGCATAGCAGGTGTTTGGTCAAAACTAAGCACTTTAATTGTATCAATCAAGTATCTATCTTCGCCAGGATATGCCTCTTCAATTCCACCATTAAGAAAATATGTTACATGAGCATATTTGGTAGTTTCGGTACATTTAAATTGTTTTAGTCCAGCGCTAGATATTACTGCTGATAAATTAGTTGAAACATCTTCTTTTGGCCAAGCAATAAGTGGACGAACGTAACTCTTATCATACTCTGTAAAAGTACACATTAAAATGTCTTTTAAATCTTTTCTTTCAAATACATCAAAATTATCTTCCACAAGTGCCTTTGTCAATTCTCTCCCCCTATCTTCGCGGAAGTTAAAGAAAATAAGACCATCACCACTTGATACAGGTTCAAAACCATCTAAAATAAATGGTTTATGAAATTCGTCATAAACTTCTTTTTTGTAATCTGCATCAATGCTTGCATAAATATCATGCGTATGCTCACCCAAATCAAAACACATTGCATCATACTGTAACTTGATTCTGTCGTAATTTTGCTCTCTATCCATGGCATATGCTCTGCCACAAACAGTACCCAATTTGTATCCATATTTATCCAATTTTTCTTGCAATGCTTTTATATATTTTGGTGCACTATCACGGAATACATCACGACCATCAGTAAATGCGTGCACAAATAACTTTTTCACGCCATGTTTTTTTGCACTATCAAGAAGCGCAAATAAGTGATTTATGTGACTATGAACTCCACCATCGCTAAGCAATCCCATTACATGCACGGTGCCATTGTGTTTTATCGTATGGGCAAATACTTTATTTATGCTTTCGTTGTCATAAAAACTTTTATCTGCAATAGCATTGTTTATCTTTTCAAAACTTTGATAAACAACTCTACCGGCACCAATATTTAAGTGACCCACTTCACTATTGCCCATTTGTCCTTCTGGCAAACCAACAGCACGACCACTTGCCTCAAGTGTCGTGTGTGGATATTCACTAAAATATCTATTAAAATTCTCTGGATTTGCCAATTTTATTGCATTTCCATGTGATTCTTCTCTAAGACCAAAGCCATCCAAGATAATTAGTCCTACAAATTTATCTTTCATAATGTCTCCTTATTAGATATTGCATCCACTCCTGCAAGCACTTTGCCTTCAAATAATTTAAGACTTGCACCGCCACCAGTGGAAATATGATTAATTTTCTTTGTTACATTTGCCTTTGCCACTGCAGCCACACTATCGCCACCACCAACTATGGTGTAACCATGACATTTTGCAACTGCTTTTGCCACTTTGAATGTGCCCTGTGCAAATGCTTCATTTTCAAATACACCCATTGGACCATTCCAAACCAAACTTTTTGCTTTACGAATAGCTTTTTTGTATCTTTTTATTGTTTTTGGGCCAATATCAACACCCATGTAATCGTCAGGTATATTAGCGCCCTTTGTTACATCACCTTTTTTATCTTCAATACCATGTGCAATTACATGGTCAAAAGGAAGTAAAATTTCCACATTATTTTTTGCCGCTTTATCAAGGCAGGATAATGCTGTAGCAATATTCTCTTCATCAACCAAAGATGAACCCATGTTATAACCTAACGCCTTTAGGAATGTATATGCCATTGCTCCACCAATAATAAGTGTATCAACTTTGTCAAGCAAGCTATTAACAATTCCTATTTTATCACTAACTTTTGCGCCACCCAAAACGGCAACAAATGGATGTTTGGGATTGCTTATTATTCCTACAATTGCATTTAATTCTTTTTCAATCAAAAATCCTATTGCACTAGGCATTAGTAACGCAACGCCATATGTGGAAGCATGCTTTCTATGAGATGTTCCAAACGCATCACATACATAAACATCTGCAAAACTTGCAAGCTTGCGTGCAAAATCGGTATCATTTGCCTCTTCGCCCTTTTCAAAACGCAAGTTTTCTAATAATAATACTTCGCCCATTTTTAATGATTCACATTTTTTGCAAGCGTCATCACCTATTACATCTTTTGCAAATTTTACCTTAATTCCAAGCAATTCGCCAAGATGCTTTGCCACAGGATACAATGAATATTTTTTTACAAATTCACCCTCTGGCCTGCCCAAGTGACTACACAAAATTACACTTGCACCATGTTCAAGCAAATATTTAATTGTAGGCAAACTTTCAGTAATACGTGTGTCATCTGTGATTACTCCATCTTTTAATGGCACATTGTAATCTACACGCAATAATACTTTTTTGCCGTAAACATCAATATCTTCAATTGTTTTTTTATTCATAATTATGTCCTTTTTGTTTCACAATATTATATAACTTAACTTATTTGCTTGGCAAATAATATATGCTATTTTAAAATTGTTTGCATTAGTTTGATGGAATTATCCACATCATCACTAACACTTACTTTTGCCTTAATTTCTGCGCCACCTTTTACACCTTTTAAGTACCATAAGAAGTGCTTACGCATATGTGCCACAATAAAGCGCTCTGGATAATACTTTCTTAGTAATTTCACATGCCTTTTTATATAATACATTTTGGTATGTTTTTTACCACCAACAATATCAGCAAACACTTGTGGATTACCAAGAGTTGCCCTACCTATCATCACTGCATCACAATTTGTTTTACTGAGTATGGAATTATAACTATCAATATCACAAACATCACCATTTGCAATTACAGGAATACTTACCGCATTTTTTACCTTGGCAATCATATCCCAATCTGCCTTGCCAGAATAAAACATATTGCGTGTTCTACCATGAATGGTAATTGCACTTGCGCCAGCACGCTCACACATGCGCGCAAACTCTACACAATTTATGTGTTTTTCGTCCCAACCAAGCCTAAATTTAACAGTTACGGGTTTATTTGTTGCATTTACACACGCCCTTATAATTTGTTCGGCAAGATTGATATTATTCATCAATGCTGAACCTTCACCATTATTCACTATTTTTGGTGCTGGACAACCCATATTGATATCTATGATATCAAATTTTTTGAGTATTGGTAGCTTAACTGCTTTTGCCATAATTTCCGGCTCACTACCAAATAATTGAACTATTTTAATCTTTTCATTTGGCGCAGTTACTAGCATTTCTTGTGTCTTTTTGTTTTGGTACACTAATGCCTTAGCAGAAATTAACTCTCCTACTGCCGCATCAGCACCACAAGAAATACAAATGGACCTAAAAGCCACATCTGTAACACCCGCCATTGGTGCCAATATTAAATTGTTTTTAAACTCAATGTTGCCTATTTTCATATGTAATATGATAACACAAACATATTCATTATCAAAACAAAAAAAATACCTCAAGTGAATGAGGTATTTTTTATCAAATTAGCTTATCTGCCATTTACAGCATCTTTCAATGCTTTGCCTGCTTTGAATACAGGAGCTTTGCTTGCTGGAACTGACACTAATTCTTTTGTTCTTGGGTTTACACTCTTACGAGCTGCACGTTTACGTACATCGAATTTGCCAAGACCTGCAATAGCAACTTCTTCTCCTCTCTTTAAAGCTGTTGTAACTGCAGCAAGAGCTGTATCAAATACTTCAGTTACATCCTTTTGTGTTAGGCCTGTTTCTTGAGAAACATATTTTACTAATTCAACTTTATTCATATTTTCATCTCCTTATGAATTTGATACTTAATTATAACAATTTTAGCGAAATTAGGCAAACAAATTTAAGGAAATATCAAAAAATTTAGCGATTTTTAATATATTTTGGGTGCTATTTGAACTACTTTGGCCTATTTTTTCTTATTTACAGCCATTTTTAGCGACTTTCCAGGTTTAAATGCTGGAACTGTACTTGCAGGCACAGATACCACTTTTTTAGTGTGTGGATTGTAAGAATTTCGCTTTGCCCTTTTACGCACTTCCCATTTGCCAAAGCCCACAATTGTAACGCTCTCACCTTTTTTCAATTCTTTGGTTACCACATCTATAAAAGATGTGAGAAATTTATCTGTCTGTTTTGCTTGCATTTTTGTAGATTTACTAATTTCATTTACTAATTCTAATCTATTCATATTTGCACCTCTTTGAACATGTAAATAATTGCCAATTATTCTTTAATTATACTTTTGTTTTTTGTTTAATCTCAACATAATTCTTATATGGTTTAAATTAATAGTTCTAAATATAATTAATAGTAGCATATAACTTATACTTATAGCAGATGTAATTACAACTAAAGTTAGTATGTTTGGCAATAAATTTGACACAAAATTTACAAGCACCACACCAACACATGTACAAATTATTGCAGTAATTGTTGGCGATATAAAATCGCTAAAAATAGAAGAATTTAAAAGATTTCTACGACTAAAACGAGCAACAAATAATACATCAATTATTGATAAAAACACAATATCTGCAATTATTGTGCCATAAATATTTAATTGTGCTTTTATAATCAAAAAATACATAACTAAGATGCGCACTGCAAACACAAATAACATTGCATAAATTGGGTAATTATTGTCAGATATTGCTTGCAGTATTGAAATACTTGTTTGCATAATTGCAGTGTACACTATTGATACGCAAGACATGCGTAGCATTTGAATAGCAAAATTTAATTCATTTATTGATGAAACTTTGAGTCCTGCACCATACAAAAATTTAATTATATTTGGTGCCAAAACAAACATTATCACACTCAAAAACAAAGATAAAATATAGCTTGATTTTAAAAATTTTGTAACACGATTTGAAATTGTGGATTCTAATGAATCATTTGTCAATTCACTCACGCTTGGCATAGCAACAGTTGCAAGTGACATTGTAACAATTATTGGTAAAGAAATTAGTGTATTTACAACCCCATTTTGCAACCCATAAAGTGTAATTGAAATATTACTTTCAATGCCTGCTAATTGTAAAAATTTAGGAACTAAAAAACTATCAATTAAAGCCATTATTGGGATAATTAAGCTAGTAATTGTATATGGTATAGATACTTTAATTACATTTGTCAAAACACTTTTGAAAGTAGTTTGATTTTTGTCATGCAAAAAATAGTTGTTTTTAGTGTGAGTCAAACCCAATTTACGCGTACATTTTATTGCTATTAATTGTGGCTGATTATGCTTATGCTTTTTGTATATTATTATCATTACAACAAGTGTAATCAACTCACTAATTGTAATACCAAGTAATGCCCCAAATACAGAGTAATTTACCCCAATTTTTATAAATAGAATTGCAAATAAATATCCAAACATTAATTTAGTTATTTGCTCTATTAGCATACTAATTGACGTGGGTACCATATTTTGAAATCCCTGAAAAAACCCTTTAAATACGGATAGAATTGAAGTTGTAAATATTGCAGGCGCAATACATACAAACGCATATGAAATACCCATATTTCCATGCAAATGTGCTATTTGTTTGGATAAAACAATTGTAAGAACACTTATGAATAAAGACAAGGCAAAAGCAACTAATAGTGATGCTTTTAGATGCATTTGAACAAGATTATTATTGTGTTTATGCTTGGCAACAAGTTTACTTGTGGCAATACTAATGCCAGATGAACATAGCACAATACTTGCAGAGTAAAATGGAAAAACTATGTAATAAACTCCTACCCCACTAGCTCCCAGAATATTTGTAAGTGGGATTTTATAAAAAGCGCCTATAATTTTGGAAATTACGGCGCTTAATGTAAGTATGATTGTGCCATGAAATATGCTTTGTTTTGCCTGCATTTACTCCACCTGCTTTGATAAATATGTTGCAATGAACTTTAATGCCAATTTATCAAATTCTGTTATATTCTCATTTGTGCATATAACAGCTCCAACGCAAATAGTCTGTGAAAGTATGGGTAACACATATGTACACATTACGCCATCACTATCAAATAATTTAACATTTTGAATTGTTTGATTATTTTTTATAATGTCAAATTTGTCTATGTATTCAATTATTTCTTTAGATATTTTCGTATCTATATTTTTATTTGACATATTACATACAGATACCACCCTATCTTTATCTACAATTGCCATCTTTATACTTGACAAAGATTCCAATGTTTCGCTTAACTCATTTGCTTTGTCTTTAATACTATTCATCATATTTTTGGTGTTTAGCACTATTGCCCCATTTTGATTTACACTAATATCTAGTGGACTGCCTGTTTTTAGTCCAAAAGTGCTTCTAATTTCTTTTGGAATTACTATTCTGCCTAATTCATCAACTCTGCGTATCATACCTGTATTTTTCATATGTTTTCCTCTAACAATATTAGTATCACTAAAATTGTTTAAATTTATACAAAAAAATGTCCCAACTAGTAGGACATTTTTTATAAACAATATAATTATATTATATTACTTTTTTGCTGCAGGTTTCTTTGCAGGTGCTTTCTTAGCAGATGCTTTTTTTGCTGCAGGTTTCTTAGCTGCAGGTTTTTTTGCAGGCGCAGCTTCTTTTACTGGCTCCTCTTTTACTTCTTCTGGAGCTTCTTGTGCAGGAGCTTCTTTTGATGCTTCTTCCTCACCTTTTTTCTCAATTACTTCTTCACGGAAATGCTTTGTGCTTTTGAATTCATAATTGTGAAGAATTTCTTGGAAGAACATTTCAGATGTTGCATGATGATATACTGTAATCCAGCTCCATAGCAATACAAATACAAGGAATGCAAGTACTGCTACACATACTGAAAGCACTGGACTTGTTGCCCACAATAGATATACGCCATATGCGGATAGTGCTGCTGCTGCAAGCACAATGAAATAAAATAGATAGAAGATTGCCTTAAAGCTAAACATTGTGGTTTTGTTGCCATCCATACGAACAGCTGTTTGGTACATTGCCTCACCTACACGCTCAATATGATAATATTCAGCTGTAAATAGTGATAAGGAATAGTAACCAATAAGAACAACACCAGGTACAAGTATAACTGCTGAACCTAATGCGAACATACCAATCATCAATGCACCAAGGTACAATTCAAACCAACCAGTTCTTACCTCACTAAATATTTCACCAAATCCTGGATTTTCACCAGCCATTGTTCTGCGCATGAAACGAATGTATCCTGTTTCAAGCACACCCCAGCAGAATAATGCAATTGCCCATCCTGCATAAGGAATCATGCACATAAGTGCAAGTGGAAACACAAATATAAGTGTACCAAGGAATGCTTTACTGCCTTTACCATGTAATTTATGCAAAGCTCCACCAATTAAGTCAAAGCCATTTTTACTAACTTCAGCCATTATAATCTCTCCTTTATTTTTTCTTAATTATAACAAATAATTTTTTGTTTGTATATTAAATAACGCCAATTTAGTCATCAATTTTAATTTTTACAAACACATTAGAATGTTGTTCATTTTCTCTAAATAATTCCAAATCTTCATTACCAACTGCTGATGCATTTGATAATTGAATAGTAAATGCCAACTCAAATGAACTTTCCGTACTATCTTGTGCTGTCCAGCGCACCTCAAAGTGTTGTAGGGTTTGCACATCTGCAATACTTTCTAATGCAAATTGGGTAAGTGCACCTGAACTACCAGTATCTATATATAAACTATTATTCACGCTAATCTTGTAGCGGTAATTATAAAGCGCAATTCTCAAATTGTGAATTCTTGCATTTGTATATTCACTTGTTCTTATATTGCCATCTGCATCTAGCTTAAATGCAGATACATATAGTTTAACAAATCCACCTTTGTTGAAATTTAACACATTTGGCGTTACTTGATCTGGCATAAATGGTGTGTATTCAACGTATGCATCATCGTGTAACGAATCAATATAATACACATACACAACATCATCAAGTGTATTTGAAAACATAAATGTACTTACATAGTTCACTGGTGAATTGGTGCATTGAGATACAATGTATGTAACCTTATCTACCCCATCAACTTCACGAGTGATAGTAATTGGATTACCTTCAAAATCGGTTACTACACGCATTGCATATAATTTTGCACCAACAATGCTAGTATTTCCTAGTTCATTCATTGTAGTAATGCCATTAATTGCTGTAAGAGCAATACTTTCATCGTCACCAAGATATTGCCACTCGGTGTAGCCATCTTTTTCAAATGGTGTACCATCAACATTTGTCAAATATGTTTTGGTGCCATCGGCATCAATAATTTGCAATCCGTCTGCAGTGTAATTTGTGGAATATGCAATAAACCACAATGTTTTTTTGTATTCACTCAAATCTTCAATTGTAGGATCTGCAGCTTGAGATTGTGTAATAATATTTGTTGTACTACTTAATGGATATTTACTAGTATTTACAGAATAATCGCTGTAACCCGTGTATCCCTCACCATCATGTGTGGTTACAACAATCTTTTGGTTACCATTTACACCTGTACCAGTAAATAAAATGCTATTTGGATTGTATATAACTTTTAGTTCACTTTTGTCACTAATTGTTGTTCGTGTACCATGTGAATCAATATTGTCTACTGAATAAATCAAATATGTCTTTTTTATAATATCCCCACCAATGTAAGTATTGGCATTATAATTTGGATATTTTGGAGAAATAGTCCAATTTGTAACTTGGGAAATCACAGATTGTGTCACTTCGGCAAATTGTGTGTTATATTCATACCATGTGTCATCAATCTCAATATATTTCATTCTTTTATCAGTTGTTGATACAGTTTGTGTTGGGTCAGTTGGTGGAACTGTTCCATCACCATATACCACATATGTGCCAATTGAAACTTCTTTTAATTTTTCTTTCAATAATTCCTTATTGTAATCAGTTGCTTGTGCAGTGATAGGATTAATAACAAGATGGAGTACTGAATCCGATTCTGAGTCTGAAATTGTTGTAGGATTTGTGTTGTATTGTTGCAACACATTTATTTTTACATCTTCTGCTTTTGTGAAACCACCAATTTGTACATCTGCCACAATAACTTTTGCATTGGTAGTGACAAACACATAACCAAGTGATTCTTTTAGCACACTTGCGTTGTTTGCAGGCAACACAACTTCTCTTACAATAACTGTCTCACCATCAACTTCTTTTTCTACATTTGTTTTGTATTTTTCAAAGAAATTTTGTGCTTCCTCAGTTTTTATAAAATGTGCAAGATATTTATTTATAAATTCGTTATATGCAGGAGTGCTAGCAAATGAATCACCTGCACTCATGCCCATTATTGTATCAAACCATTCATCATTAAATGCTTTTTGTATTTCATACAATCTATGCACATATGCCTTTATTTGCACATTTGATGATGCTGCTAATGCTTGAACATTTGCTTTGTAATATTTTACATTTTTGTTTTGTGCATTTTTGTACACTGCATCTTCTACAATTCCGCCACCAAGACGATTTGTATCATTTATTACAAAATGTGCTTTTTTGTTTGCTAAATCTTTAAGTTCTTCTGTTACAAATGGCTCTGACAATCCTGTTGCTGCATTAATTGAATGAGCAATATTTGATTTAATGCCAAATGCGTTTGTAATTGCAGGACTTACTGTAAGATTAAATGCTTTATCTGTGTCATCATATGTAATGCCGTCACTTGCAGATGAAAACTCTAACGCCCCATCTGTTAATTCTACATCTACCATTACATTAAGACTTTTTCTAACCATCTTATTTTCTGATTCAAATGTAAACTTTACTTCACCACCACGAAGTACACCATTATCATCTTTTGCAAGCTGTACGGCATATTTTTGGCCCGCAAGTATTTTTGATGGGAAACTTTCTATAACTGTTTCGCCATATGAATTTACTGATACATTTAGCTCTAATGCTTGAGCATCTGTTGGTGAATAATTTAATTGAAGTGTAAAATCTCCATTTACCATAGCTTCACTTGCTTCAACATTATTTACCAAAACAGTTAAAGAACTTATTTGTTTCTTTTTGCCACTAAAACCACCGGTGATAGCAACAATTGCAACACCGATTAAAACAATTCCCAAAACCACTGCTCCGGCTATACCTAAAATTTTGAGTACTTTTTTCATTCTTTCGTCCTTATTTTAGTTAGATTACCATAATATGCAAAGCGATACATACTTAGTATATAGTAATTTTATTATATTATTAGATATTTCATTTGTCAAACAAATATCGGCGCTGGCAATACATTGACCATAATAGTATCACTAGCAACATATGTTTCTTTATTTTGTAGTGCTTTTGCCGTAATGTGTGCCACGCCTTCGGCGTTCGCAGTTAATATTTTACCATGTATTGATACAATACCAGTGTTATCACTTTCAATTTCATAGTCCACATTTGCACTGAAAGGAAGCATAACTATTGCATCACTAGGTATGGTATATGTTTGACCAACATACATTGTAATGCCATTTTGTGCATATTCATTAGCAAAGCTGATGTTTTCACAATAAATAGTTGCGCTTGACTTAGAACAAGCGCAAAGAATAATGCATGTTATTAAAATTATAATATTATGTAACTTTTTCATATTTTTTCTACATTTTTAGAATATAAAATGCAATAAAATAGGGGCAAGTACACTATACCCCTTTTTGTTATTTCTTTTTAGATATTTTAATTGGTTTTTGTGGTTTTGGTTTTTGTAATTCATTTAATTTTTCAAGCATTAAATCCACATCGATATCGTGCACCTGTGCAGCTTCTTCTAATGTTTCCATTTGGGCAAAACCACAGCTAAAACAATGCATGCCAAATCCCATGAATACTTGTTCGCTTTTCTTATTAAGTTTCAATGCATCACCAATTGTCATGCCTTTGGTAAATTTCTTCATAATATTTCCCTTACTTTAAACTATCCAAATTAAATCCACAATTTGGACAGAAATGACCACCATTTGATATATGTTCACCACAATTTGGACATGTGATAGTTGCTGGAGACGACAATTCTTGATTTGAATCAAACGGCACATCTTGTGGCTCATCAGCAACAGAATTACTTACACTTTCAATCTCTTCAATAGTTGTGTCAAAAGTTGTGTCAAAATTCTCTTCTGGTTGTGATTGAACTTCTTGTTGTGTTTGTTCTTGATTTACTGATTCTTCACTATTTTCTACAACAAATTTTGGCTCCATTTCGTCAATTTTTGATGTTGGGTTCACTTTTATATAATCTTCAACAAAAGTCTTTTCTTCTTCAACATTTTCTGTTATTTTTTGTTGTACTTTATTCTTTATATCAAATGATTTTAATTGAACTTCACTTACTGAAATTCCATAATCTTTTAATTCATTATTAATATTTTCGTTCACATAATTTGCTGCTGTTGCAGGACTTTTAAATATGTCTTTTATGGTCATATTTGATTTTTCAAGCATTTTGTTTACTGCATTACCAACAAAATCCTTACAAATACCCAAGCTAATTTTGTTTGTTACAAATGGTCTATCCACTAATAGGTATGATACAAAGTCGCCTGCTTCTTGTACTTGCAAAGTTAAACTACCTTCACTATATGCAACTACTCTGCCATATTCTTTAGTTTTATTTAAATATGGCTTTGAGCCATTGAACTGAATATCTTTAAATGGATTTGTGTTTACAAAATACAAATCTGCTTTAAATTTAGTGGGAGCTTTTTTCTTGCCTATTCTATCTAATTTTAGCTTGTGAAATGTGATAGGCAAACCTTCTAAGCTTAGGCGATATTTACCAGATGGCAAGACATCTGTCACCCTGTCACGCACAACAAATACAGCATTAAACCCAGGGCGAACTACAATATTGTAACCAATATTGAAATATGTTTGATTTTTGGAATATAGGTGTACTAATTCACCATCATATTCTTCATCATTTTCAATATTTTTGTTAAACATTTTTTTAAAATATGAAAACAAGCCCAAGTGCCTACACTCTCCTATTTGCAAATTATACTATATTCTACCACATTAATTATATAATGACAAATTAAAAACTATTATAAATATGTAAGCATATTAGATAACTTTAAATAGTAAAATAGTTACTAAGACGATTAAATTTTGGAGGCAAAATGACAACACAAGACATCATCTCCCTACCAGTTATAAGCATATACGATCAAAAAATATTAGGCGTAGTAACAAATGTATATGTGTACAGAAAACGCATAATTGCTCTACTTGTAGTAGACGAAAATAATTATGATGAATTTATATTATTTACCAAAAATATTTACAAGCAAGGTGCAAAAGCAATAATTGTTACAACGGCCACAAAATTACAATTAAAAGATAGTATTCAATATTTATTAGATAAATATTGTCTACCACTTGGAAACCTTGCATTTGACATTAATGGAAATGATATAACAACACTAGCAAATATCATATTTGATAGTCATTTTAAAGTAATATCAGTACAATGCAATAATATAGAATACATTAGGGATATTATTTCATTTAAAACTAATTGTACAATTTTAAACACTTATCACAAACAGATAAAAATTTCACAAGAAAAAATATTTAATGAAAACGCTGAAAATAAAGACATAGTTGTGAAAGTGCAGTCAAAAAAATCTGCCAACCCAAAACTAAATACACCATTATCACTATTAGTTGGCAAAACTTGCACAAAAAATATATTTGCCTCAAACGGCGAAGTAATACTTAAAAAAGATACAAAAATAACCAGTTCAATTGTGGCAAAACTTAGTGGACTTGGCAAATTAAATGAACTACTACTAAATAGCAATTAAAAAAGTCCTAGCAACGCTAGGCCTTTTTGTTATTATTTTTTAT
>JAFZND010000023.1 GCA_017553065.1 Clostridia bacterium | reverse complement strand
TAGTGGAAGTGGCTTAAATGAAATAACATACAACAATCAAATAGTGATTGGCACATATCAGCGTAGCAATGTAATAAATACTTACACAACATACCCTACTCAAATAAATGGCAGAAAGTATTATGTAGTAACAGTAGATGGAGGATATGGATATGTGTATGCAGGCGATGTAACAGAATACGAAAATAGTTACAATCAAAATGTAAAAGTAGAGAATGCGTATGTTACAACACATGACCACACAGATTATGTTCCCCTATACGACGCAGACAATGGCGAAAATGAAATTGTCAGATTAGAGCGTGGCAAGCGCGTGTATGTAATGGAATATGATAAGTCAAAAGATTACACACTAGTAAAATATCTTGATGAATCAGGCAAGGAAAAAATGGGATATGTACCCACAAAATATATCCACATGGATTCCAATAAAGCTATGATAATTAGTGCAATAGTTACACTACTACTAGGTTTGGTGGCGGCTGTTGTGCTAACAATAGAATACATTAAATACAAGAAAAAATAACGGCGATGCCGTTATTTTTTATCCTGTAATTACTTCACTATCTTCAAAGAAATTGTGATATTCATTTTCTTTATCTGTGGTAATTTTTGAAAGCGATACTTCAAATGCAACTTTTGTAATTACTTGGCCATCGTCAAGTTTTTTGGAATATTCTCTGCTTTGAATTCTGCCTACCACACTTATTTTGTCGCCAATGGCAAAGTTGCGCACATAGCGAGCATTTCTACCCCATGCAATACAAGGAAGATAATCTGACTTGTTGTAACTACGATTTACTGCTAGTAGCAAATCACATATTTCACGTTTGAATGGAGTTACCCTATAAATTGGCTCTTTGCAAATATATCCTGTAAGTTCAATCTCATTTGGACACACTATGTCTTGGTCATTAAGCAATTGCAACACAAACACAGTAAGCATTAGTTTTGATTTGCCGTCAATTAGTTTATTGTAACTACGAAATTGCCCTTCAAATGAAAATGTAACACCTGGATATAAATCTATATCTTGCATTATTCTATTTGAAATTGTCACAGGAATTAAATCGTAAGTATCACTTAGTCGCTTTACTTTAAGATTAAATTCGTAAAAACTTTCTCCATATATTTCGTGGCTGAACACTAATTCGTTTGCCACTTCGCCCTGCAATATCACTTTATTGCTACTTTGTAATTCGTTTATCATATTTTTTTCTCCTAAATAAAGTTAATTGTTTTTGTGTTGCACCCCTGCATGGTCAATATAGAAATTATCTTGCATGATAATATTGCCCACACTTGTTACTTCGTAACCAGAAGATTTTAGATAATCTAGCACAAGTCTAAGGCCATCAAGCACATTATCAGAATTGTTGTGCATCAAAATTATTGAGCCCGGCACAACTTTTACACTAACGCGTTTGGCAATTTCACCCGCGCTAATACCTTTCCAATCTAATGTATCCACATTCCATTGAATTGTGGTAAGCCCAAGATTAGATGCCACATTGATTGATGTGTTGTTGTATGCTCCATACGGACTACGGAATAGTTTTACATCTTTACCTGTAACAGATTTAATTGTATTAATGGACAATTCCAACTCTTGTTTCATTTGCACTTCACTAAGATTTGTAAAATCTGGATGCGTATTGCTGTGTGTTCCAATTTCAAAACCTGCCTCATTTATTGCACGCACCATGTCTGGATATTTTTCTGCCCAAAATCCAACCAAGAAAAATGTTGCATTTGCACCATATTCTTTTAATAAATCAATTATTCCTTGCGTTTTATCTGCACCCCACGCGGAATCAAATGTGATTGCAACTTTTTTGTCAGTGGTATCCACATTATAAATTGGCACTAACCTTGGTGAATCGCCAAAGAATACAGCAGCAGAAGTACCACCAAACACATTGATTGATAGCATGATTGCCGATAAAACTACTAGCATTACGGCAATTATCCATTTTTTGCGTAAAACTAAAAACATAAAATTAATTTACACTCCTTTATTTTAATAGACATTTTGTATTACACAAATGCGACTATGTTACATTATTTAGTACTTTTTGCCGAATTATGTACTACTAAAATATTTTAGTCTAATCAAAATAATATATTTAATTTATTTTCAATTTATGAATAAAAAAGACACCCCGAATTTGGAGTGTCTTTTATTTTTACAATGTTTGATATACATAAACATTTTTAAATTTGTCGCCTGATGCTACTGATTTGCCATTACCTAGGCGCTTATCAATGCTTAGTTTACGATTTTCCACGAATTTTAATTCGCCAGAATTATCTTCGTACACATAAGATAGATTTACATCAAGTGTGGTTGCTTTTAGTAGTTTTGCAGTATTTTTGGTGCTTGTCATAATTGTGCCTTTTCTGTTTCTGCTACCCACAGGCAACTCTGATTTATTTACTATTTTTGCATAGCCATTTGATAGGAGCATTACATAGTTGTCTGCCTCACCCACTTGCATTGCAGACACAACATAATCGCCTGGCTCCAAGGTGATACCTTTTACACCACTTGTTACCCTACCAGACACTGGTAAATCTTTTTTATCAAATGTTAAGGCAAGTTTGTTCTTTGTGAATATTGCCAAATTTTTACCAGTCATATTGTGATTTACATAAAGCAACTCATCACCATCTTTTAATTTAATACCTGCTACTAATTGTTTTGCTGTAATATATTCGCTAGCGCTAGATACTTTTACCATACCACTCTTGGTTACAAACACAAGTGAATCTTTATCTGTAGCATTATTTAATTCTAGTATTGATACCAATCTTTCATCACCTTGCAAATTCTTGCAATATGCAGTGATATATGCACCCTTATCTTTGAATTTTGCACTATTTAATTTGCCAATATCAAAACGCACACAATTACCAAGATTTGTGAATGCGTATACACTTTGATTTGTGTTTACTCTTAGCATAATTGATGGGATTTCGTACAATTCTGGGTCTGCACTAAGTGTTTTGGTTGCCAAATTATAACTCTTAATAGATACAGTTTTTATAGTGTTTTGAGGAGAATATATGAGCATCATATCTTCGCCATCACTTGTTTCTACTGCAACATCTTCTTCTATAGCGCCCATATCGTCTTCAATTATTTGAGTCTTTCTTGGAGTGCCATATTTTTCTGCAATTTCTAGTATTTCTTTCTTTACTATATTCATTTGCATGCGTGGACTCTTTAAAATATTGGTAAATCTACTAATTAAATCTTTTAATCTATTTAGTTCTGTTACTAAGCGCTCCACTTCAAGGCTAGTAAGGCGTGCAAGACGCATATCAAGAATAGCTTGTGCCTGAACATCAGTAAGTGTAAATGTTTGCATAAGTGTAATTTTTGCTTCAGTTGTGTTTTTGCTCTTCTTTATGATTGCAATAACTTCATCAATGGCCTTAATTGCAATTAGCAAACCTTCTAATATATGTTCTTTCTTTAATGCTGCTTCCAAATCATACTTGGTACGATTGTATATGATTGTTTGTTGATATTTCACATAATGGTCAATAATATCAATTAATGACATTAGTTTTGGTTTTGCATCTGCAATTGCCACCATATTTGTACCAAAATTCAATTGCAAATCTGTTTGTCTATATAGTGATTGCAATATTGCATTAAGTTTGGCATCTTTCTTTAGTTTTAGCACTGCACGCATACCAGATCTATCAGTTTCATCCACAATATCTGTGATACCACTAAGCACTCCAGATTCGTCTTCTTCACGCACTTTTGCAATGCGTTGCAATAGTGCAGATTTGTTCACTTGGTAAGGAATTTCTGTAATTACAATGTTCTTTTTTCCATTTTCTACATTTTCAATGTGTAGTTTTGCGCGCATGACAATTTTGCCTTTACCTGTAGCAAATGCATTGCGTATTTCATCACTTTTAATAATATATCCACCAGTTGGAAAATCTGGACCTGGAATAATTTCCATAAGTTCATCCAAAGAAATTTTTGGATTGTCTATATATGCAGCTACTGCCCTACAACATTCACCCAAGTTGTGAGTAGGAATATTTGTAGCAAGACCAACTGCAATGCCAGCACCACCATTTACCAAAATATTTGGGAATCTAGATGGAAGAATATCTGGTTCTTTGCAACTATCATCAAAGTTGTAGCTCCAAGTTACAGTATCTTTTTCTATATCGCGCAACATTTCTAAGGCCATTGGAGACAATTTTGCTTCTGTGTAACGCATTGCTGCTGCACCATCGCCATCCACTGAGCCAAAGTTACCATGACCATCTACAAGCACTTCTCCCATATTGAACTTTTGTGCCATACGCACCATAGTACCATAAATTGAACTATCACCATGTGGGTGATATTTACCCATACAGTCACCCACAATACGTGCAGATTTTCTGTATGGTCTATCTGGCAAAACACCGACTTCTAGCATGCTATATAGCACACGGCGTTGCACTGGTTTTAAGCCGTCTTCTACGCGTGGAAGTGCTCTATCCATAATAACAAATTCGCTATATGGAATCATTGAGTCATGCAACACATCTTCTAGGGGTTTTGATACAAATTTCTCGTTAAAATCGCTCATATTACTTTACTCCCCCTTTGTTTTCTTTTTCAAATGTGCTTTGCTCTTTGTTAAAGTTTGCATATTCATAAATATATTGCTTGCGCTCTTCAATATTGTCACCCATAAGCGTTGTAATTAGGTGCTCTGCTTCTGTTAAATCTTCCAAGGTTACTTGCACCATTACGCGTTTTTCTGGGTCCATAGTTGTTTCCCAAAGTTGTTCTTCGTTCATCTCGCCAAGACCTTTGTAACGTTGCACTTGGTAGCCATCGCCAACTGCCTTAGTTGCTTTTTCGTAATCCTTTTCGTCATACACATACACAACTTTATCTTTTTTGAACACTTTGTATAATGGAGCAATGCCCACAAATACATGGCCATCATTGATTAATTCACGCATGTATCTATAAAAGAATGTTAGAAGAATTGCTCTAATGTGTGCGCCGTCTTGGTCAGCATCGGCAAGAATAACAACTTTATTGTATTTTAAGTTGTCAATATTGAAATCTTGGCCAATACCTGTGCCAAGCGCAGAAATAATTGTGCGAATTTCTTCGTTTTCTAGCACTTGTGTTAGACGTTTTTTCTCTACATTTAATGGTTTACCACGAAGTGGTAAAATTGCTTGGAATGACCTATCGCGTGCTTGCTTTGCACTGCCACCTGCACTATCGCCCTCTACAATGAACAATTCATTTATTAGTGGGTTTTTGCCTGTGCAAGATGCCAACTTACCTACTAGTGAATAACTATCTGCACTACTCTTTGCTCTGCTTGCTTCTTTTGCATGTTTTGCAGCAAGACGCGCTTTGGCAGCACCTTTACCCTTGTTGATAATTTCACTTACAATTGATTTGTTGCCTTTTGCTTCACAAAATTTTGTAAGGGCATCATAAATGATATTTTCTACTTCTTGC
>JAFZND010000022.1 GCA_017553065.1 Clostridia bacterium | reverse complement strand
CACAAAGCTTAAGTCTATGCTATCTGAAATGTTTTGAAGCTTTGCTGTGTCTTCTGCTGTTGCAATTAAAACATAGTTTGCATTACTTTTTGCAATTGAAATTGTAGTTAGTTCAAACACTTCTGTGATATCAGCACCACTTTCAAGAAGTTTGTAATTCTTTTTGTAATAATACTCTGCATTTGAGTCATAAGAAGTTGCTGGCATATAATCTTTCACATAATACAATGAAATATCTTCTTCATTTGGACTATCAACTACCTGATATTCATTATTATTTAAAATATAATATGTTTGCATTGAATCAAAAGTTTCAGGTGCTTTTTTAAATATTGCAACATAGTATTTTGCGATATATTCTGGTGAAAGACCACTTGTTATCTTTTCATAGTATGTTTCTCTTCCATAATACGCTTTTGTACTAACAACATAAACTTTTTCATAATATTCTTCAATTTCATCAATATTAGGTGTTTCAACTAAAGTAAATACATTATTTTTTAAATAATAGTTTTTACCTGCTACAATACCAATATCGTTTGTCTTAATATAATATTGATTATATCCTGTTTGTTGCTCAGGAGCAAGCGCATTGTATTCATTTTCTGTTTTATAGCTAATATCTTCCTGCAAAACTTCAACATAAGTTTCAACATATTTGCTATCGGCACTAACATAATAAAAAGCCAAATTATCACTTGTGGTTGCTGTCACTGCAAAATCCACATTTGATATTTCAACGCTGAAATAATTTGCTTGTGGATTAGGTTCAAATGCTGACAAAATACTACTTATATTTTCACCAGCCAACAAATTGCTAGATGGAATGTTTCTACTTGTATTTCCATTATATGTTACTCCTGGATTTACTGTAATTTTTGTACTAAGCAAATATCCAAAAGTTGTCATAAATCTTATATCAATTTTTTGACTTGTTGATTTGTATTTAAGGTTAATTAAATAACCAAGTCTATCATAATTATTCATATTGTTGCCATCTGAAGCAACAGTAATTGTAAAGTAAATGTGATAATACTCACCTTGGCCTTCTTCATCTTCATAATTAAAGCTGTCTACAAAGGCTGTTGGAAGTTTTGTTTTTAATTCAGTAATATTTTCTGCAAAGCCAGTTGGCAAATAAAGCTTGTTTCCAGATTCTACAATTTGATTACTGTAATCATAATCTGCATTTGTGAATACTACTGCACCACAAGCTGTAGTTGTGCCCGTAAACATATCTATTAGATTAGGGGTATAATATGGTCCCGAATTATTTACTGTAAGCTTGTAATCTGGAATTAAGTTATATTGATAGAATTCATCATTTTCATAACCAAAATTTGTAAATGCAATAATATTTTCGTTAATATTGCTTGAAATATCACAAAGAGTCAAAACAGCGTGTGTTCCAAGCAAACTAATTCTAGCACCACTTCTTTCGCTTGTATATTCTTGACTAGTTGTAGTTTGCTGTTCAAACTTAAAGAACATTAAATTCTGTAAATCATAAACTTTGTCACCAACTTGAGAAACAAATTTTATAAATTCGTCTCCTGTGCCAAACAAATTGATTTGTTTTGCTGTTGTTGTGTGATTGTCTATGCTTGTCATTTCACCATAAGAAACAACTTGTTTTATTTGCTTTGT
>JAFZND010000021.1 GCA_017553065.1 Clostridia bacterium | reverse complement strand
TATTGGAGTAAAAGATCATACTCTTGGCAACACAAGTTTTATAATAGATGAAAGGAAGGCAGAATTTTCGTTGCCTATAACAATTACCCTTAGTTCAACAATTGCAAATTATTATAAATACGTAAAGTATGATGAATTAAAGGCAGTATTTAAACACGAAATGGGCCACGCACTAGGAAGAAATGACTTATATGATGAAAAATGGGATAATCAAAGTTTGATGTATAGTAAAATAAGTTATCTTTCGCCTACAAAGGATTATACTGAATTTGATGATTGCGTATTTAGAAAAGTTTATAGCAATGATAATAGTGTAACTATTACATATCCAACAGAAATAAAATCGCAAGTTAAATATGACACAAACTATTTGGCAATAGTGCCACAAACCACATCAGTAAAAACAAACGAAGATGATTATATGACCAACTAAAAAATAGGGTGAAACTTTCACTCTATTTTTTGTGTTTGTAATAAAATAATTGAAGCATAAGACTTGCACTTAATACAAATTGATGAGAATTTATGTAATCCAATAATTTATCCAAGGGTACAACAATATTTGTAATATTCTCACTAATTTCTAAATGCTGGCAAGTCATATCTGGATTGATTTGCGCCTCGTAACACTCTTGTGTTTCATCTGTTAAGCCGGGGCTTACTGACCCCACATTTGCTACTTTTTCTATTTTTATTGGTGTGGCACCAAGTTCTTCCCAAAGTTCGCGCTTTACATCGCCAACTAAATCATTTTGATTTTCCACTAGCCCAGAACAAATATCATACACATAATCATTCAAAGGGTATCTAAATTCTTTGTTTATTATAATAAATGTTTGGTCGTCCTTTTCAAAATATGGCAACACCTTTACTGCGTCAACATATTTTGTGTGACTTTTGCCCATGTGTTTACTATCTCTGCGGGTAATAAAATTATATTTTACTTCTTTTCCATTGCTAATAGTGTGCACACTTTTATATAAGTTTACCCATTTTAAATCTGTTAATTTTTTTAAACTAATTAGTTTTGGTGTTTTGTTTTTCATTTTTTGTCCTCTGTAATTATTTTTAGCAATTTGACTACAATCATTATATCACAATAAATTGATATTTGTAATTTGATTTGGTACAATAAAATTAGGTTAAAAAAGGGAAAAGAGAAATGCTAAAAATTATATTTGTGCGCCACGCAGAAAGTGTAGGAGATAAATTAACATGTAGGGGCAAAAGACAAGCTAAAAGTGTTTGTAGTGATTTGTGGTATGAAAATATCACAAAAGTGTACGTGTCACCTCTAAATAGAACAATTGCCACTGCAAAAATTATTGCAAAAAAGTTGGGGCTAGAAAATGTCGTGTATGACAAGCGCATTACTGAGCGCGATACAGACAAAAGTAAACTTAGCCAAAAGCAAGTGGCAGAGTACGATGCAAACTATCTAAACCCAGAATATTCGCACACAAAACCAGAAGGGTGTAAACAATTTTTGACAAGAGTATTTTCGTTTTTAGATAATGTAATAAAGGCAAATGATGATGGTACAGATAAAAGCATTTTGGTGGTGGGGCACAGCAGTTTAAGTTATGCAATGTATGCATACTTTTATGGTGTGCAGGCCGGCACAGATTTGGTTTGGACACGTGTTGGTAATGCATGTAAATTATGCTTTCAAAATGTGTCAAAGGAGAGTAAAAATGCATAAAAGTGCCAAAATTTCTCTTATATTTAATGTAATTATTGCAATTTTTGTAATTTTTGCCACAATTGCCATGTATACACATTTTGAATTTATGGGTCACGCAACATTGCTTACAGAAGACGGAATAAACATGTTGCAATTTTACACAGTGCAATCAAATTTGCTTATGGGAATTATGGCGGTTGTGTATGCCGTGTATGATGTGTTGTTACTTCAAAACAAAATTAGCAAAATACCCACAGGGTTAAGTTTACTAAAACTAATGTTTACAGTTGGGGTTAGTGTAACCCTACTTACTGTTGTATTGTACCTAACTCCAATTACTGGCAGTAATTGTGCTGCGCTATATATGAATAGCAATTTATTCTTTCACATACTAGTTCCGATTTTTGCAATAATAACATTTTTATGTTTTGAAAAAACTAAGAGCATAAAGTTTAGATATGTGTTATTATGTTTAATTCCTACAGTGTTATATGGAGTATATTACGTAATAAATGCATTTACACACATTGTGGACGGCAAGGTGCCATATAAATATGATTGGTATTTGTTTGCCCAAGGTAGCATAGGTATGACAATTGTAGTGTTTTCAGTAATGCTAATATTTGCATATTTAATTAGTGCTGCTCTATGGAGATTAAATAGAATAAAAGTAAAACAAAAACAGGACAAATGATGTCCCGTTTTTTTGTGTATAATTACTAAGCGTGCATTTGTTTGACGGATATAGTATATTATGATATACTATTCTAGTATTAGTAGTGGGGTAACTCTAATATGGTAAAATTGACGAAAGAACAAAAAATTCACAATTATGCCGCAAAATTAGCATTTTGCAAAACCGGTGATTTATACGAATTTAAAGTGGAAAACAAAGCAGAAATTGGCAGATATTGTGTGTCAAGACTAGTGCACCACGACAAAGTTGTGGGTGGTGTAGTAGAAGACAACTATCACTATTTCATAGATAAAAACAGTGTTCCACACTCTATTTGCATAACTTATGCAGGTTCTGCAAATGCAGACAAAACAACAACAAAACAACAAATGATTGAAAACCAAGCAATGTTGCAAGAAGTTAAAGCGGCAATGCTATATATAAACGAACCAAAACTAATTAAAATTAAGTCAAGGGCAATTGAAAAAGCACTAAATGAGTGTGCAGAAAATGAGGATTTTACCCAATTACATGTAGAAAGCTTTATTGGTAAAACAAAATACAAAAATTTGGTACAACAACAATTGGAAAACTATGGATATGACCCATTCATAGTTCGTGATGAACGCACACCAGAAGAGGTGGGGGCAAAGGTGAATAGACTAATTGAACCAAAGCACAAACCTTCACTAAAAAGTATTTTTGAATCTGTAAAAAGTAAAAATCCAGAAAGAATTGCAGAAGATGTGTTAGAAAGATAAAAGCAGAGCACTTGCTCTGCTTTTTGTTTGGTGCTCCCAGAAAGATTTGAACTCTCTCTAATGGTTCCGAAGACCATTGTGCTATCCGTTACACTATAGGAGCATATTCAGTTGATTATATAAATTTTAATTTTGCACGAACCATTAGAGAGATAAACTATGGTAGTGCAACTATATTGTAGCATAAACAAAATGTTAACACAAATGCAAAAATGGTAAGATTTTGTATAAAATAAGCACGGAGTCAAAATATAATTTTGAAAAAATATATATTTGTGGTAACATAAAAGCATGAAATACAGCGTAGAAGATAAACAAATTTTTAAATTACACAAAAGATATATTAGCGACTATGTTTCTGTCGTGATTTTTCTTTTGTGCGTTTATCTTAGCATTTTTATGATATCTTTTTCATTTTGTTTTACATCTAGCTATGTGTATGGCGAAAGTATGAAACCAACCATAAACAATTATGCAGATTATGAACACAATAGAGATGTGGTGTACATTGATAAAAATGCAAGTTACACATATGGGGACATTATTGTAATAAAGAAAAATGACATTGAAATAATTAAGCGTGTAATTGCTCTTCCCGGTGATACAGTTGACATTAAAAATGTAGGTGGCGAATATGTAGTTGTTCGCAATGGCAGTGTGCTAGAAGAAGATTATATTCGTCTTGTTCCTGGCTCAGCAGACTACAATGGTATGGCAAAAGAATATGCATTATTTCAAAATTACAAAGAGAATCATAAAAATGATGATGACTTATTTGTAGATAAAGACAACTATGCCCAAAGTGCGATAAAAGTGCATGCTGGCCAAGTGTTTGTGCTTGGTGACAATAGGCACAATAGTGACGATAGTTCTACCGAAGGCAGTTTTGCCATGAGTGATGTTGTAGGCAAAGTGGAAATAATTGTAAGAGCAGGCAAAAGTTCGCTGGTTGCCCTACTAAATTACTTTTATAACCCATTCAAATAAAGAGGGGTATTGCAAAAGTTTACTATTTATAGTAAAATAATATATATAACTAAAGATTAAAGGGGTAACCTTTGCAATGAAATATGTTATAAATACACTTGCAGATTACGATAAACTTTCTGCAAAAGACAAATCAATAGTAGCATGGAAATATATGCGCGGTGTTGTGAGCGAAAACAACAAGGCAATACAAGAAATTATTAAAAATAGTTTTGGTGATGCCTTTGGTGTGTTTATTAACCACTTTAACAACACATTTGCAAAACCTGCATATGAAGAACATGGTGAAGTTAAAACACCTTTTCACAAATACTATTATCACACATACCGCAAAGGTTTGAAGATGGGGCAACCATCATATTATTATAGTTGCATCAAAAATGAACTTCGTGAAGTGGAAAATGAATTGAAGTACACATCAGAACATTCACCAAACTATGAGCACTATAAAAAACTATCTGAAAAATATAACAAAATTCTTGGCAGCAGTAAACTAGTAGAAGAAAATGCCAAAACAATTAAAAGTTTGGTTGAATCACATAAGCCAATTGATATGGCGAACTTGAATACACTTGTGTGCTTTGTGGAATATCAAAGAGCATTTGTGGATTACTATTACAGACACAAACCAAATAAATCAATATATGGCTCGAGTGAAATTGAAAAATACATTGACAATTTTGCACAAGAAATGATTACCGAGAAGCACCCATATTTTGATGGCGTGCGCAGATTTAAAAGCCACATGGTATTACCACAATTTGCAATAAATGGCAAGGTAGACATTGATGAATATGCAAAAGCATTTGATTTTTCAATTGGTGCAGATGGTATGAGTGCGCTATATAATCCATATAATTTCGGTCTTGGTGCTAAGGGGTCACTAGATTGGAGAAATTGTAAATTTGAAATTGTTGGCACAGATTACAATAAGATAGAATTAGACACCAGCAATTTGGACGAAGAAAAACAAGGCAAACTAAGAAGTAGGATATTGTCTCGTGTGCTTACATCAATTACACCAAAATCAGATTTGCCAGAACAAATGATTATACATATGTATCCCGTTAATATTACAGAGTGCGAAGAAAACTATTATAAGTTTAAACAAAATGAAACAGATAAGATGATTTTAGATTATGAAAGTTTTGCACAAGACCAATTAGATAAAGCAATTAAAAGACAAGAACGCAAAGAAAAAGAACAGTATGACTATATTGATATTGAAGATGAAGATAATGGTCTAAAGGCATCTGAATATCGCACAGATGGCGGTGAGGCATTATATTATGATGCTGAGTATAATTTGGTATACCCAGATGGAAGACAATATAATGGTAAAGAAGTAACCAAAATTGAAGATGGTGAAGAAATTTACCTCACTAATCCAAATATTGATTTAAAAGAAGATATTTGTTTAGAAGACGAAGATATTATGCAATAAAAAAGACAACCAAATGCGGTTGTCTTT
>JAFZND010000005.1 GCA_017553065.1 Clostridia bacterium | reverse complement strand
TTGTTATTATTTTTGTGAGTTGTCCCCACTTTTAACACACACATTATATCATATACGCGCGTGCGTGTAAAATAAATTAAATAATTATATTATATATTTTATACTATAATATTGTGTATAAACGCAAAAATGGTGCCTATTTGGGCCGAAGTGGCAAAATTTGATAAGTTGTACGACAATTTTGATATCTTTTGAAGCAAATGCTGATTTTGGGCTATTTATTTATTTTATATTTGCCCTTTTTGGTTTTTGTAAATGCAATAAATAGTGTATAATAATTAGTGATAGTTATGGAAATAAGAAGTTTAGAACTTAACAACTTTAGAAATTATAGTAATCAAAAAGTAAAGTTAGCTCCACATCTTAATATTATTGTAGGAAACAATGCCCAAGGTAAAACAAATATTTTGGAAGGTGTTTTTGTGTGTGCTATTGGCAAAAGCCCAAGAGTTACAAAAGACAAAGACATGATAAAATGGAATTGTTCATTTGGAAAAATTACTTTGGAAGTACTAAAAACTGCCGGACAAAAGAAAATAGAATTGTATTTATTTCAAAATCAAAATAAGGCAATTAAAATTAATGGGATAACTATAAATAAAATTAGCGAATTACTTGGCGAATTTAATGCAGTGTATTTTAGCCCTGATGAATTAAAACTTGTAAAAGAGAGTCCTGACGAGCGTCGTAGATTTATGGATTTGTCACTTAGTCAATTTAACAAAAACTATTTTTATGCTTTGCGCAAATACAATGAAATTTTGGCACAAAGAAATAAGCTACTTAAAACTTCAAATAATGCAAAAATTGTGGCAGATACAATTAGCATTTGGGACGAACAATTAGCAAGCGTTGGCGCAACACTTATTGAAGATAGAATTGAATTTATTGAAAATATCAAAAAACCCGCAAATGAAGCGCAAAAATACTTGTCTGGCAATAAGGAAAATTTGGAACTAAGTTATGCCGGAATGGTGGGTAAAAATGCAGAAGAAATTAAGCAAAAATTGCTCACTGGATACAAAGAAAATTTAGATAAGGATATGACGCTTGGTTACACCACCATTGGCCCACATAGAGATGATATAAAAATTGTTGTAGATGATGTGGATGTAAGACACTTTGGTAGCCAAGGACAACAACGCACCACGGCACTCGCACTAAAACTTGCAGAACTAGAAGTGTTCAAAGAAAACACTGGCGAGTACCCCGTACTTTTGCTTGACGATGTGCTTAGCGAACTAGATCAAGAAAGGCAAACAAAACTACTAAAACGCGTAAGCAAAATTCAAACAATACTCACTTGCACAGAATTTGAATTTGCCAACATTCCATGCAAAAAATTTTATGTAAAAAATGGTGTGATAGAAAACATTACCGAGTGATTAAAGACAACCTAAAACATGCTTGGGTTGTCTTTTTTATTTACATGTAAATAATTTTTGCTTTTAGTTGGGCTAATTGTTTTACTTTTGGTCGTTTTATCGTTATAATTAGATAGAAAGGAGAATTGTATGGACAGACTAACTGAAATATGGAATAAGACACTTGATATACTACAAAAAGAAGTTACATCTGTGTCATATGATTTGTGGATAAAAGCACTTGAGCCATTTGAAATGAAAAATGGTACTCTTTATCTTAGCATCACAAGTGCAACAGCAAAAAATCAGGTGCTAAAATTACATAGCAAACAAATAAAAGAGGCCTTGCAAGAAGTTAGTGGCGACATTCGTGATTTCAAGGTATATGACATCGACGAAAAAGAAGCACTAATTCAAACAGAGCGCGAAGCAGAAGAAAAACTACTTGAGGGCGACTCTACTGCAGAAAATGTAAATGTATTTAAGTTTAACCCACGCTACACATTTGATACATTTGTGGTGGGTAATTCAAATAAATTTGTGTATGCTGCTGCCCATGGTGTAGCAGAAAATCCTTATTATGGAAAAATCAACCCACTATTCATTTATGGTGGTGTTGGTCTTGGCAAAACACATTTGTTGCACGCAATTGGTAATTACATACGCGAACATAACCCTGAATTAAAAGTTTTGTACACCACTTGCAATAATTTCACTGATGACTATGTGGAAAGCTTAAAAAGTGGCGACAACACTGCTACAGGTAAATTTAGAGGCAAATATCGCAATGTAGATGTGCTAATGGTTGATGATATTCAATTTATTGGTGGCAGACAATCCACTCAAATTGCATTCTTTGATGCATTTAACGATTTGTACCAAAATGGCAAGCAAGTTGTTATCGCTTCTGATAGATTGCCACGAGACATTAAAGATTTGGAAGAAAGAATACGCACCCGTATGGAAATGGGATTAATGCAAGATATTCAATCGCCAGATTTTGAAACGCGTCTTGCAATACTTCAAAAGAAAGCAGAACAAGAAAAAGTTGGTGTTGACCCACAAGTAATCAATTACATTGCAGAAAATTGCGATACAAATATTCGCGAAATGGAAGGCGTGCTAAATAAGGTGTGTTTCTATGCTACCCTGCTTGGCAAAACGACTGCCACAATGGAAGATGTTAGCGAAGCTTTAAAAGACCATGTAAGTAGCACAAAACAAAGCGTAACGGGCGAAAGCATAATAGATTGCGTGTGTGCATACTTTGGTGTAAACAAAGAAGATTTGGTTGGCAAAAAGAAAAACAAAGAAATTGTAGAACCAAGGCAAATTTGTATGTACATAATCACAGAACTTCTTGATTTGCCACTCACAAGCATTGGCCAATTATTTGGTGGTAGAGACCACACCACTGTTATACACGCGCGTGAAAAAGTGAATAATGATTTAAAGTCAAATGCACGCTTGCGTACCATGGTAGAAGACATTAAAAATATGGCCCAACACAGGTAATGTGGATATCTAAATTTTACACTTTTACTAAATTGTAAGTTGTCCACAGAGTTGTCCACAATTACAATATCAACATATTGTGTGTGATTTTAAAAAAATGAACATTTTTCGTAACACACATTGCTAGATGTGGGGATTAAAAAAAGTTATTAACATTTTAACAGCTCTTAATATTACTAATATTAGATTAAGAAACTAAAAAAATAATAAAATACGGAGAACAAAATATGAAATTAGTTTGCGACGGATTAGATTTGAGTGATGCTCTATTAAAAGTGAGTAAAGGAACTAGTAGTAAAACAACTACGCCTATTTTGGAAGGTATCAAACTTGTAGCAGAAGAAGACCATTTAACACTTAGCGCTACAGATTTGGAACTTAGTATTGAAAAGACAATAAAGGCAGATGTCAAAGTAGAAGGCGAAACAGTTGTTCCTGGAAAACTATTTAGCGAATATATCAAAAAGCTTAATGACGAACAAATTGAGCTTAGTCTTGACGAGCACAATATACTCACTATTCGCTACACAGATAGCATGGGCAAAATTCAATGCTATGACGCAAACGAATTTCCACAAATTAAGCAATTAGAATTTGCAGAAAGCTTTATCATTACCGAGCGTGATTTGCGTGAACTTATTACAAAAAGTGTATTTGCAGTTGCAACCGAAGATAGCAGACCTATTTTAAAAGGTGTAAAGCTAGAAGTTGAAAATGGCTCAGTGCATGCAATTGCCCTAGATGGTTACCGCATTGCAGTAGTAGAAAAACCACTTAATAGAACAACAGCAAGTTTTAGTGTGATTGTACCTGCAAGGTCATTAGGCGAAATTGGTAAATTACTTGGCGACAGTGATAATCAAGTGCAATTATTTGTGCAAAAAAATCACTTAATGGTAAATATTGATAACACAAAAATTACCACACGTTTGCTTGATGGTGACTTTGTGAATTACAAGCAAATTATTCCAACAAACTTCACAACCACAGTAATACTAAATAAAGCACAACTAGAAGATGCCTTGGAGCGTGCAAGCCTACTCTCACGTGTGGATAGAAATAACCTTGTTCGTTTTGATATTACAGACAAGCTTATGGTGCTTAGTTCCAAGAGTGAAATTGGTGATATTAAAGAAAATATCACAATTGCATTGCATGGCAATGATTTATCTATTGCATTTAATGCAAGATACTTCTCAGAAGCATTGCGCACACTAGATGACGAATTTTTAAAATTGAGTTTTAAATCATCTATTGCACCATGCATCATCACACCAAACGACAGAGATGAATATCTATTCTTAATTGCACCTGTTCGCATATCATAAAAAGAGCAACAAAAAAAACACCCTAACGGGTGTTTTTATTTTTTTAATTATGCTTTTTTGGTAAGTGTTATTCTTGCCGCTCCGCTTTCCATTGTTGCACTGATAACAATACAATTATCAACTAATTCTGCACTAAATGTCATATCTTCTTCAGGTTCTTCTTCGTCTTCAATAGCTTCTACAACAAGTTTACCATCAGCAACTTTCCATGTTGCTACAGCTTCACCTTCTAGATATACTTTGTGGTCATCTAGCTTTACTTCGTATTCACCAAAGAAATTAGGAATGCCTGCTTTATATTCTGCTGGTATTGCGTCATATTCTTCTTTTGTATATTCTTGGTATTCTTCTTGACCACTTGGTTTATACTCTACTTTTATGAGTTCATATTTACCAGCAAGTTCTTCTTCTTTCTTTGAATCAGCACTACCACCACAAGCTACCAAAGCAAGTGAGCATGATAAGATGAGTGCAAACACCACAAACATTTTAAAAATGTTCTTTTTCATAAATTAATATCCCCCTTTTTTAATTTATTATTTATAGTATAAATAAATTTTATACAAATAGCAAACAAATACAGGGTAAAACTACCCTATTGAAAATTATTTATATATTTGATATAATATATATGTTATGGAATTTTTGGATAAGAAAGAACTAAAACACATACTATCTAAGTATGATAATAACAATTTCTATTTACAAGTCACCCCATGTGATAAGCTTAAGTTAGATGATTCATTAGATGCAAACTTCATTTTGGAGTGTGCTTTTTCCACTTCCTTTGATGTGGCTACACAAGATGGTTTTGTAGTTCTTGCTCGTCAAAAATCAAAAAACAAAGACGAAGAAGATTATGTAATTGGTGTTGGTCTTGTGGTAAATGACAGGAGTATTGATTTTTATAATAATGAAAATTTGTTTAAAGAATTCCCTGAACTTAATTCTTGCAAACTAAAAGAAACATATATTGCAAACATTGCAACAATAGATTCTTTTAGGGGGCTTGATAAAAACACAAATCACAACGAAAAAAGAGCAATTAAAGGTGTGGGCACATCTATTCTTAGTTGCATAAAAGATTTATCACACGCAATGGGAAAAGATGCAGTAACATTATTTAGCAAACCATCACGCACTTTGAAGAAATTTTATAATCACAGAAATTTAAAAGAAACTGCAGATTGCACATTTATTCGTTTTAACAATTTGGAACTTAATTCAATTGGTAGAATAAATGCCACAATTATTAAAGAAATGCTAAAGCAAAAAATTAAAAGCTATGACGAATTCGTGGACAAAAACAAAGACAACAGATTATTTAATTACGAACACGACAAGGGATATGAAAATTATCCTGATGGCGTAATTAAAGAAATGATGTCTCCAATTAATAAAGATGCAACAACTAGTGCAAAAAGGTTTTTGAATTTAAATAAGCGTGTAATTGAAGAGTTGGTGGAAGAACCACGCGATTTTGAGTATAACGATCCATTTATGACGGCGGGCGAAAAATACGAAGAATTGCTAGTGCTAAATAAAGATATCAAAAATGGATTTAAAGCAAACTATATGGGTTCAAAATTACCAAGGTACAGCGCACATTATTTGTTAGAAAAATATGGCGACAAAAACTTGCCAATTAGATATGAAAACAACATTTACTTATACAAAGAAAATACTGTGGCAAGAGAAATGAATTCACACGAATTAGACCTTATGATAAAGGTATTAAAAAGCACAGAAGCAAACTATGCACAAATGTGTATACAAGAAAAAGGAATGTAAAAAATGCCAAACAAAATAATTGAAGACATTTTAATAAAGCAAGAAACAGAAGATTTCTATTTGGAATTCAAAAGTTTAAGTTGCTCTCACCCACCATACACTTGTCTAAATGCAAGAGAATTAAAGGCAACAGATAGAATTTTGCAACAAAATCTTAGTACTGCTGAAAATTCACACAATATTTTACTACAAACTGATGGTTTTATTGTTTTTGCAAAATTAAGACATAATCATGCTGGGCATAAAAAAGATGAGATTATTGGCTTTTGTATTGTGGATGAAAAATATCAAATAGATAAATTTTCTCATCCTCGTTATGATGGATACCCAGAAATTAAAAAAGGTGCCCTAGATGAAGCATACATAATGTATCTTATGGTAAATAGGGATTTGAAAAACATTGACAACGACAATCCAAAAAAAT
>JAFZND010000020.1 GCA_017553065.1 Clostridia bacterium | reverse complement strand
TACAAGAAGACAAAGTGTTCTCTATAGGTTCATTATTCATCAATGCTGATTGTGAGATTGATTGGCTTGATGATGGCTATAGCGGGGTATCAGTGAATGAACTAAATGAGGGCGAATATCCATATTACACAATCACTGATATCATTTTGCCTACAGGCCTTACAGATGGTATGACTTTTAGTGTAAAAAATATCTTTGTAGATAATGGCTGGCAAACAAAGGCAGTAGACAAACTTGTAATTGCAGATAATATTCGCACAGATTACCTTAAATGGGAAGATGGTAAATTATACACATACGACAAAGTAACCACGGGTTCAGGTGCAGAAGGATATTATGTTCCTATCACACTTACACTTAGCTACACGGGCTATACAGAAGGTACTTTAATTACCGAAAGAGTTGAACATACAGTAGAGCATACTATCAATGTATGGATTTTTGATGAAGTAACAGACCTTAGACTTGGTGTTGTTCCAGGTACAGAATTGTATGATGCAAATAGAGTAGGTGCAAAGCTTCAAGAAGAAGAAAGTACACTTACTCCACATGTAACACCATTGCCATATCGTGAAGATAGTGCAGCTTTTGGTGTGATAAGGTCAGAATTTTACATTCAATCCCTTGAATATGTTCAAGGTGGTAGACAAGATGAAAGTTTGAGATTCCCAAAATATTATAGTGGTATAGAAGTAACACCAGAAGATATTGTAAGAATTGAAGATGACACATTGTTTGTGTGCATGGATGAAGAAAAAATTGCAGCAATCGCACACGATGTGTTGCATGTGTCACTTGCTGATGCATATGAAGATTTGTACGGCAACGGCATTAGATGTAATTTGGTGGGCAAAATTACACAATTTGGCATACCGAAATATACTCAAAGTTATGTCATTTTAAAAACAGCAACAAAGGTAAATGATATTATATTCAATGGTGTTGGCAATTCTGGTATTTATTTTGAATATCGTAATGGCAATATGACCAATTCATATGTAAAGGTTGAATATAATCTTTATCCTGTGGCAGCTACAAACAAGCAAATTAATGCATATTTTGAGCCATTACTACCTACTGAAGGTTTTGTAAGTAATTATGAGGCAGAAGTAGAATATACAAACTATGGCGGTATTATTACCGTAAAACTAAAAGATGGCGTAGATTTTAGTCAAGAACTACCACAAGAATATTTGGTAGTGGTACCATACGATAGTTATGTGCTAGATGAAGAGGGAGAAGAAACACTTGATGAAAATTCTTTGATAAAAAGAGTTCTTATTAGTTATGGTAATGGTACAGAAAGTGCAAAATTCCAAATTCGTTCCGCTTCAGATTTAGAGCGTGCAATAGCAGATACTGAGCATTATTATTATGTGCTTGCAAATGATATCAATTTGCAAGGTTATCATATTTCAAATGGCTCAGAATTTAATGGTAATTTAAGTGGTAAATTTACATACTATGAAAGAACAATAACTCAAGTCCAAAATGGTGACTATCTTGAGGAAGAATTAGTTCTTAAAGAGAAGTATGATTATTACAACTTCTATGGATTTAATATAAATTACACAATTACACAAGTTAATAATTATAGCATAGGTTTGTTTGGTGTAATTGCAGGTAACGCAACAGTAAGTGATATTAGCATAAATAACGCTGTAATGAATATTACAGTTGCCAATACCGTTCAAGAGTCGTACTACACATTAAATGTTGGTATTCTTGCAGGTGCTAACCAAGGTACAATTATTAGTTCACGCGTTTCTGGTGAAGTAATTGTTACAGTAAACGGCGTGATGACTTATATCAATGCCGGTGGTATGGTGGGCTTGCTTGGTTATGAAGAAAATAATGGTGAAAGTACAACCCCATACATCAAAGGATATTACAAAGAAGACAGCACTCAATCAAATACAAATGTTGGTGTTGCAATTTATGCAACAACCACAGGCGAATATAATGCTGGTGGCCTTGTAGGTAAAGCAATTACAAGTAATGAAAATAAAGATGTAAGAAATATTGAAAATATCAGCATTGTATCAAGTCTTACAATTAGTGATAAGAGTAGCAATGTTGTGCCAGGTTCTCTTGGTGGCATAATTGGATATTCAAAGAATACAAATATCTATTATGTTCAAGTGATTTCTAGCATCAAAGGCCATACTGTTGGCGGTGCTGTGGGCACAATGCTATATGGTAGGATTAATCATATAGATGTTGAATTTGGATATTCTAGTTCACTTAAGAATAGTTTTGTGGCTACCAATACTATTGGTGGTCTTGTTGGCCATGCAATAGATAATGGTTCTGCACTACAAAGAAATTCACAAATCGAGTATAGCTATGTTCGCTCATACACCACTCATGCAATAGACGAATATTATAAGGGTGCATTAGTGTTGGAAGAAGGTGGCGAATATGCTGGTGGTATTGTAGGTAAATCTGATTGCCAACTTACAATTGATAGTTCATATTTTGATGCTGACTTGCATGTGCTTGGCCAAGGTGGAACTGCCACAACAGTAAGTGGTGGTGATGCTGACACAAATGCTACTGATGGCATTGCAAATGTCGGTGGCTTTATGGGTGCTCATACTAAATCTACAACTATCAAATATAGTTATGCAAAAGGTAGATTGGTGGTTGAAGATGGCTCATTTGGATTAGTGAGTGGAAGTGAAATTGCAGCATCTTCTACTAGCACTGAAGGAGTAAATTCCACTGTTACATATGATTTTGTGGGCTCATTGTCATCAAAATATTTTGCAACTATAGGTGATGCAACTGCAGAAACTTCTACATTTGGTATTACAAAAACAGATGTTGGTACAACTTATGTAGACCACTATGATGTAACACTAAAAAATGATACAGAAATCAATTACAGCTATGTAAGCTTTAATGAGAATGTATTTGCAACTTCTGGTGGACGAAGTGGAATTGAAAAAACAACTAAGTTTGATTACAGAACAACTGTTTCAACTAAAACAATTGTAAATATTAGTATTGCGCTTATTGACAATGCCAATGTTGGTACTAATGAAAGTCCTATTATAAAAATTTACTATGCAGTAACTCCAATGGTTACAACCATTACAACTACAGCTGCAGGTACAACTGCTAGCCGAAAAACACATAATGTAGATTACTTTACATTATTTGATGGTGAGCATGATACTGACTATTATGGTGCAACAGCTGCAAAATTATTGAGAAAGTATTTGTATGAACATGACACAACTGATAGCATTATTCCTAGTGAGGATGATTATATTCTTGCCGATGGCATTACAGAATATATAGTCAATTCAGTGTTTATTGAAGTGGATTATGATACAGAAAATCCAGTAGGTGTTCATGTAAAATTAGCTAACAATACTACTGAGGTAACCTCAGAAAGTGTAGTAGACGCATTTAGGTATGGTGGTTATAAGTCATCAATTGGCAATATTTTGTATGATGAAATTAAATACATTGACAAAAGTGATTCAAATAATCCACAAAGTGTATCAATTGCAAATCAAGAACAAGCAGATGCACAATTGCTCACATTATTAAAGAGGGCATTGGGTGTTAGCTATAATCCAACTTCAGTGAATGGTGCAATAGACTTATTCAAGTTATTTGCAACTGATGTGGTGGATTATGACGGCACACTAGAAAATATCAATACACATATTT
>JAFZND010000019.1 GCA_017553065.1 Clostridia bacterium | reverse complement strand
ATAGTATTTTTAAAGTCTACTTTTCTGCCCTGTGAATCTGTCACGTGGCCATCATCAAGAATCTGAAGCATAACATTAAACACATCTGGATGTGCCTTTTCAATTTCATCAAATAGCACCACAGAATATGGTTTGTGCCTTACTGCCTCAGTTAATTTACCACCTTCGTCAAAGCCCACATATCCTGGAGGGGCACCAATTAGTTTTGATACTGAGTGTTTTTCCATATATTCACTCATATCTATTCTAATTACGCTGTTTTCGTTGTCAAACATTGCTTCTGCAAGTGCCTTACATAGCTCTGTTTTACCAACACCTGTTTGACCAAGGAACATAAAACTACCAATTGGTCTACTATCATCTTTTAATCCAATTCTTGCGCGCCTAATTGCCTTTGCTACAGCTGTAACTGCCTCATCTTGACCAATTACTCTTGCGTGCAATACTTGCTCTAATTTTAGTAATCTATCTTTTTCTGTTTCTGTTAATTTTGTTACAGGAATACCTGTCCATTTTGATATGATATCACAAATATCATTTTCGCTAATTACAATTGATGAACTTGTACTTTGCGCCAAATCTGCAAGCATTTTTGATTTTTTTGCATTTGCCTCATTCAATTTATCGCGATATATTGTTGCTTTTTCGAAGTTTTCACTCATCAAAGCATTTTTCTTTTCTATTTCATAATTTGCTATTTCTTCTTCCAAATCAGTAAGTTCTTTTGGTTTTTGCACACCATGTACTTTTGCCCTAGAACTTGCTTCATCTATTAAGTCAATTGCCTTATCTGGAAGTGACCTATCCATAATGTATCTATCTGAGAGTGTTGCGGCAGCAACAATTGCTGCATCACTAATTGTTACTTTGTGGAAAGCTTCATAACTATCTTTTAGGCCACGCAAAATAGCAATTGTGTTTTCTACACTAGGCGGATTTACCATAATTGGTTGGAATCTACGCTCTAGTGCCTTATCTTTTTCAATAAACTGTCTATATTCGTCTGTTGTGGTTGCACCTATTGTTTGAAATTCTCCGCGTGCAAGATATGGCTTTAGCATATCAGCAGGGTTTACTTCACCTTTGTCGCCACCTGCTTGAGCAAGCGTGTGAATTTCATCAATAAACACAATAATATTTGGACTAGATTTAATCACTTCTATTAAATCTTTTAATCTTTCTTCTAATTCACCTCTGTACTTTGTGCCTGCCATAAGTCCACCAAGTTCTAGTGAGAATATTGTTTTACCTTTTAGTAACTCTGGCACTTGACCTGCAACTATTGCTTTTGCAAGGCCATCTACTATTGCACTTTTACCAACACCTGCCTCGCCAATAAGTACTGGATTATTTTTTGTTTTACGGCAAAGAATTTCAATTACTCTTGCAATTTCTTCATCTCTACCAATAATTGGGTCAATTTTCCCCTCTCTTGCTTTTGCAGTAAGGTCTGTGCCCATTTGCAACAATTTTTCTGGCAAAGCACTAGGTTTGCCTGAATATGCACTATCTGAATTTTCAGAACTAATTGATTGAGACTTTAATGTTTGTAATATGTGATTTCTAAGTTCATTTGTATTTATTCTAAATGATTTAGTAAGAATATTCATTGCTTGACAATTCTCACACATCAAAATTGCAGATAATAAGTGTTCAAGACCAATAAAATTGTGACCAATTTGATTTGCAAATTTCTTGGCAATAATAAACACTTCCTTGCTATTTGGTGTAAGCTCAATTCTGCCACTAAGCATTGCCACTTGTTTTTTAGTAGAGTTTCTACTAAAAATTGTATCAAGGTTTTGTTGGTTTACCTTAAATGTATCAAGTGTTTTGGATGCCACACTATTTTCTATTCCACAAATACCATATAACAAGTGCTCTGTGCCAACCTTAGAGTATCCATATTGCAATGCAGTAGCACCAGCCACTTGCAAGCATCTATTTACACTCTCGGTAATTCTAATTTCGTTGTACATATTTTCTCCTCTGTCATTTTAATAATATCACAATATTATTAATTTTGTTGTTTTAATTTTTCAATTTCTTTTTTTAATTTTGCTGCTTCCTCATAATTTTCACTTTCCACAGCAAGCTTTATTTGATTTTGTAAAGCTTCAATTTTGCTATTGTTATCTAGCAATTCTTCATCTAGTTTGTAGTCTTTTGCTTTCTCAGTATTTTCTTCAAACGGAAGATTATAATCATCAAACACTGATACAAATTCTTTTTCTGCTTCATCCCACTCTAAATTGTCGTCAAACATTCTAGAAAGTTCAGTTACAAATGGATCACTTTCCATTTTGGAAGCACATTCACTACACAAATGTGTTTCGTAAACCTTACCATTAATATTTACTGACCTATGAAAAGTAGCAACATTAGTTTTACATTTGTCACACAACATTTAATTAATCCTCCTTTAATATGTGTATTAATACCTCACGCAAAATATTTGCGCGCAAAATGTTATTATTATTGACTGGATTTGACAATGCTTTATCTGTAATTGCACATTTAAGAAGTTCACATTGTCCTTCATCAATTAAATTTTTTTCTTTTAAATTATCAAGTAGTTGAACTGCTGGAATATATTCAATACCGTTCTTTAATGTTTTATTTATAAGTTCCACCACTTTGTCATTATCCATATTCAATCGAGTTAGTTTAATATATCCACCACCACCTCGTCTACTTTCAACCATAAACCCTCTTGGATAAGTGAACCTAGTAGATAACACATAGTTTATTTGACTAGGTGCAACATTAAAATAGTCCGCAAGGTCATTGCGACTTAAATTTAATTCATTAAATTCAGATAATTGATCAAGTATAAAATTTTCAATCATATCACTGATATTTGACATAATTATTACCCTTTTGATAAAAGTTTGACTTTCTTTGACCTTTATCAACATAATGGTACCACTACACACAATCTAAGTCAATAGTTTTATGCAACTTTTTTAAAAAAATATTAAAATAAAAAACAAAAAAGAGTTGCATAAGCAACCCTTTTTAATCAATCAAAAACCAATAGTACCATAATAGTATTATAATATAACCTTAACTTGCAATTATTTTTAATGCCCACAAAGTGAGTATGATAATGAGTACTATTTCCATAAGTCTAACCTCTACTTATATAATATCACAATTAGTTTATTTTTGCAATACTCTTTAATTTAGTAATCCTTTTATTACACTCTTCAAATAATGTATTTCGATCAATATCAAATGTGTATTTACCATCTAAATACAATACTTTTCCATCAACCATAGTCATATAAACATTGCTTGGATTTGCGCTATTTACAATT
>JAFZND010000018.1 GCA_017553065.1 Clostridia bacterium | reverse complement strand
TATACATTAAGTATAATAATGATGATGAAATATTTTGCAAATGCTGTTAAATACAGCTTCAACAACTTAAAATATACAATTTTGTTTGCACTACTACCAGCAGTGTTTGTTGGTTATTTTGTGCAACCATTTTGCCTAAGCAACTTTTTGGGGTCATACCCAAATTTGGTTGTGGAAGGGTATACAAGTGTATTTAACGCATTTTTTAATTTTAAATGGCAAAATATAATTCTTACCACACTTGCACTAGTTGTAATTGTGTTTATTATGACATTACTTTTTGGTTATGTTGAAAGACACATGCGCACAGGCAAATTTTCAATTGCAGACACAAAACAAATTTTCAATAGCAACATTTTAGTTGTTGGTTTATATTCACTTTTGATTATTGTGCTATATATGGTATTCATGATAGTGCTTTCACTTATACTATTTTGTGTTCATTTGCTAATGTCTGGTGCAAATTGCTTGCCCACTACAGCAAATATTGTGATTACTTACTTAATTTCGATTGTATTTTTCTTAACATTCTTTAGGTTGTTAATGCAAATATATCTAAGTATTCCGGAGACACTAACTACGGGTTACTCTTTGTCATCATGCATGAGAGAAGTGGGCGATAGTTTGGGTAAAAATACATTTAAAGTATATGTTGCGTATGCTTTGCCACTTGTGGTGCATTTCCCAGTGCTTGCACTAACATTTGGTCATTGGACTCATATAATTGTAACATTTGTGCTAATGATGTTTTACATAATTTATTATGTAAGTTTGACATATGTTGTGTATTTTGATATCTACAATTTACCACGTAAAGATGTTGATACATTGGCATTGTTATTTAGGAGAAAATAGCTTATGATGTACAAAAATACTTTTAAATTGCTATTTGCAAATTATTCCAAAGTTTGGAAAGTTTTTGCTTATCTACTATTTGCAGTTGCTTTTATTGTTGGTCTTGCTGTGGCATGTGGTTTTCCAATATACAACACATTATTAAAAGCAGGAATGTTCACAGAACTTGGCGATATATATGCAGATTTTTTAAATAAATTAAATCTACATGTGTTTATTGCTTCCGTAGGTGAATGGGTGGCTGATTTTGTTGGTGTGATATTTAGCAATATTGATACATTGCTTGTGTACATTATTTTGCTAGCAGTGGTTGTATTTGTGTTTGGTTCACTAATAGTGGGGCTATACAAATTTGCTTACACTGACAACATTAATTATTTTATGAATAGTTCGGTCAATACACCATTTACTTCTGCGCTTATTACAAATTCTGGTAGAAATGCTTTATATCAATTGTTCAATTTACTAATTTTGCAACCAATCAATTTGTCTATCACAATATTGATTGTTTTGGCACTAAATTTTATTAATGATGCAAATATACTTTGGCTTGCACCAATGGCAGCAGTGCTAATATATTCGTTCCTAACATCATTAAAGATTACATTATTTGGCGGTTGGGTGCCAGCAATGGTTGTAAAAAACTATGGTGTAATCAAGGGATTAAAAGAGAATTTTAGAGTGTGCACTCGTAGATTCTTCTACACATTCTCATCAGCATTTGCACTTACACTTACTGTAATGTTTGTAAATATATTTGGTGGGCTATGTACATTTGGCGTGGGACTAATATTTACATTGCCAGCAAGCATTTGTGCGGTGTGTGTATTTAATATAGTTGCATATTACACAAATATTGGCCAACGCTATTATACAGATGCCAATAATGTGTGCGCACCAATTAGACAAGAATTCACCGATCAATTTAACAAACACAAATATATTATTTAATTTAAAGGCACTAGGTAGTGCCTTTTTTGTATCTTTTGTCGAAATAATTGCACACTTTATCATTTTTTATTGCAAAAATTATTAAGATAGGGTATTATATTATTAGTTTTATTTTGGTACATCTTTTGTGGGATAAGTATGTACTTTTATATTATGAATTTATTTTGGGGACCCCAAATGGATTTTTTATGTAATTACTAAAACTAGTAATCCTACTAGTTTTTTGTGGTTTTTATTTCAAATTAAGGAGACAAATATGAAAAAAGAAACAGGAAATTTAAAAATATCATTTTTAGGTGGTGTTGGTGAGGTTGGTAAAAATATTATGGCTGTTGAATACGGCAATGATATTTTGATTATTGATGCTGGCCTTGGTTTTCCATCTAGTGATATGATGGGTGTAGATGTGGTAATACCAGATATCACTTATCTACAATCAAATTTATCAAAAATTCGTGGCATTATTCTTACTCACGGGCACTTAGACCATATTGGTTCTTTGCAATACATTTTGCAAGATTTAAAAGGTGTGCCAGTATATGGTAGCAAACTTACAATGGCTTTGGTGGAAAATAAACTTAGAGAAGCACGCCTTTCACATGTAAAGACACAAGTTGTAAAAGATAAACAAAAAGTAAAAATAGGTTGCTTCAATGTAGAATTCATCCGTTGCACACACTCAATTGCTGGTAGTATGAGTTTTGCAATTCAAACACCTGTAGGACTTATGTATCACTCAGGTGACTTTAAGTTTGACTACACACCAATTGATGGGGCACCAACTGACCTTAGACATTTGGCAGAGTTGGGTAGCAGAGGTGTGCTACTTATGACGGCAGAAAGCACCAACGCAGAACGCCCAGGTTATAGTATGAGTGAGCGCACAGTAGGCGAAACATTAGACAGCTTGTTTTTGGAACATAAAGATAATAGAATTATAATTGCAACATTCTCATCCAATATTCACAGAATCCAACAAATTTTGAATTTGTGTGAAAAGTATGGTAGAAAAGTTGTGTTTACCGGTAGGTCAATGCTCAATAACTGCGATGCTGCATCAAAGGTGGGAGAATTATCATTCAATAGAGAGTTGCTCACAGATGTTGGGTCACTAAAAAATTATGAAGATAGCCAAATTTGCATACTTTGTACTGGTAGTCAAGGTGAGCCACATAGTGCATTGTTGCGTATGGTTACAGGCGAATTTAAAGGAATTGAAATTACAAATAATGATTATGTAATATTCTCATCTAGCTCTATTCCTGGCAATGAAGAAAATATCAATAATGTTATCAATTTGCTATATACAAAAGGCGCAGATGTTGTGTATGAATCACTTCGTGATGTTCATGCATCTGGTCACGCATATAGAGAAGAATTAAAGTTGCTTCACAACTTGATTAAACCAAAATTTTTCATTCCATGCCATGGTGAATTTAGACACCTTCGTGCACATGCAGAACTTGCAGTATCTCTTGGCATGGATAAGCGTCATATTGTAATACCAGATATGGGAGATACAATCTCTGTTGGCAGAAACAGCATCAAAAAGTCCGGCACAGTGCCTGCAGGCATAAAACTTGTAGATGGCTTGGATGTTAGCGAAGCAAATAGTGCAGTTCAAAGAGACAGAATGCAACTTGCCGAAGAAGGTATTTGCATTGTGGCAATCACAGTTGCTGCAAATGGCGCATTAACTTCAAATCCACAACTTATTGCTCGTGGCTTTTTGAATGTAAAAGATAATGAAGATATTATCAAAGAAGCAGAAGATATTACAATTAACACAATAATTTCTTCCAATTTTAATAAAACAGATTGGAGCATTATCAAAAATAACTTGAAAAAGAACTTAACAAATTTGTTTTACAAAAAACTAAAACATCGTCCAATGATATTACCTTTGATTATTGAAACAAAATAAGGGGGCATTACATGGAAAAAGTAAGAATTCAAGATGATTTATTTATGGCAATTAATGGCGAATGGTACGAAAAAGCTGTAATTCCACAAGATAGGGCATCTACAGGCGGATTTTCTGACCTTGACCAAGAAGTTGAAAAAACACTTATGGCCGATTTTAAGGCCTTTGCAGAAGGTAAGAAGGACACTGACATACCAGAAATGAAATACGCTATTGAACTATACAACAAAGTCCTTGATGTAGATAGGCGTAATAAAGAAGGTATTAAGCCATTGCTTCCTTTGCTTAGTAAGATTAAAAATATCAAATCAATAAGTGATTTGAATAATGTTTCTTATGATTTAGTGCTATCTGGTGGCGGCTTGCCACTATGCGTTGGTGTTACTGATGATATGCAAGATGCAACTAAAAACTCATTTATCATGTTTGGGCCTGATATTATTTTGCCAGACACAACTTATTATAAGCCAAATCATCCACAAGGTACAAAACTACTAAAAGTGTATGAAAATATGGCGCGTGAGGCACTAAAACTCACGCCACTTACAGATAGTGAACAAAATGAATATATCTTAGATACACTTTATTTTGACTCGCTAGTTGCAAAAAGGGTAAAGAGTCAATTAGAGTGGGCAGATTATGTAAAAAATCATAATCCTATGAGTTTAGATAAAGTAGCAAAATATGTGCAACCATTTGATGTTGTTGGCTTTTTACACAAGGTGTATGGAGATAATATTCCAAAAACAATCATTGTGTAT
>JAFZND010000004.1 GCA_017553065.1 Clostridia bacterium | reverse complement strand
GTAGCAACTGTACCACGACCTGTGATTGTGAATACGTCTTCTACTGGAAGAAGGAATGGTTTGTCTGTTGCACGTTGTGGCTCTGGAATGTAGTTATCTAGAGCATCCATAAGTTCGTTAATGCATTGGCATGCAGGATCATCTGCTTTGCCTGCTTTTGCAGCTTCTAGTGCTAAAAGTGCACTACCTTTGATGATTGGAGTTTTGTCTCCTGGGAAACCATACTCGGTAAGAAGATCACGGATTTCCATCTCAACTAAGTCAAGAAGTTCTGGATCATCTACTTGGTCAGTTTTGTTCATAAATACGATAATGTATGGAACACCAACTTGACGAGCAAGAAGGATGTGCTCACGTGTTTGTGGCATTGGGCCATCTGTTGCAGCAACTACAAGAATTGCGCCGTCCATTTGTGCAGCACCTGTGATCATGTTTTTAACATAGTCTGCGTGCCCTGGGCAGTCAACGTGTGCATAGTGACGTTTGTCTGTTTCGTATTCAACGTGTGCGGTATTGATTGTAATACCTCTTTGTCTCTCTTCTGGTGCTTTATCAATTGCGCCGTAGTCCATAGCTTGTGCTTTACCTTGAGCAGCAAGAGTCATTGTGATAGCAGCAGTAAGAGTTGTTTTACCATGGTCAACGTGTCCAATTGTACCTCCGTTAACGTGTGGTTTTGTTCTAACATATTTCTCTTTAGCCATTTTTTAAAACCTCCTATTAAATAGCTATTATTTTCTTTCGCCGATAACTTTTTCAGCGATATTTCTTGGAACTTCAGCATAGTGTGAAAATTCCATGTTGAAATTACCACGACCTTGAGTAAGTCCTCTTAAGTCAGTTGCATAACCAAACATTTCACCTAGAGGAATCTCTGCCTTGATAATTTGTAAACCGTTACGAATTTCTGTACCATTTAGCACACCGCGGCGACGGTTAATGTTACCCATAACATCGCCTAAGTACTCGTCTGGCATATCCACTTCTACCTTCATAATAGGCTCTAGAAGTACAGGATCTGCCTTTCTAGCACCATCTTTGAATGCCATGGAACCAGCAATTTTGTATGCCATTTCGGATGAGTCCACATCATGATACGAACCATCGAAAACAGTTACCATAAAGTCAACGGTTTCAAAGCCAGCAAGCACACCATTTTGACTTGCTTCTCTGATACCTGCGTCGATTGCAGGGATGTATTCTTTAGGAATTGCACCACCAACAATCTTATTCTCGAATTTGTAACCTTCACCAGGTTGCAAAGGAGTCATCTTAATCCAGCAGTGACCATATTGACCACGACCACCAGATTGTTTAATATACTTACCTTCAACTTCAACTTCTTTGCGGATAGTTTCTCTGTATGCTACTTGTGGAGCACCAACATTTGCATCAACTTTGAATTCACGTTTTAATCTGTCAACAATGATTTCCAAGTGAAGCTCACCCATACCTGCAATAATTGTTTGACCAGTTTCTTGGTCAGTGTAAGTCTTAAATGTTGGGTCTTCTTCGGCCAACTTGACAAGACCTAAAATCATTTTTTCTTGGTCTGCCTTTGTTTTTGGCTCTATAGCAACCCTAATAACTGGCTCTGGGAAATCCATACTTTCTAGTATTACTGGATGCTTTTCATCACAAAGTGTTTCACCTGTGGTGGTATCCTTTAATCCTACGATAGCAACAATTTCACCAGCATAACCTTCTTCAATCTCTTGACGGTTGTTTGCGTGCATTCTAATCAAACGACCTACACGCTCTTTTTTACCTTTGGAACTATTGTATACATAGCTACCAGCAGTAATCATACCAGAATAGATACGGAAGAATGTCAAGCGTCCAACAAATGGGTCTGTCATAATCTTGAATGCAAGACCAGCAAATGGTTCTGTATCGCTACTATGACGATCTTCTTCTGCTCCTGTTTCTGGGTTTGTTCCTTTAATTGCAGCAATATCAGTAGGTGCTGGCATATAGTCAACTATTGCATCAAGAAGTTTTTGAACACCCTTGTTTGCAAGTGCGCTACCACATGTTGCAGGGAATATTTTCATGTTTATGGTACCAATACGGATACCTTTTTTAATATCAGCAACTGATAGTTCTTCGCCTGAGAAGAATTTTTCTAGAAGCGCATCATCTTGTTCTGCGGCTTGCTCAATTAATTCTTGACGATATTTTGCAGCCATTTCCTTATATTCATCAGGAATATCTGTAACTTCCATATCTTTGCCAAGGTCATCTTTGTAGATAATTGCATGGTTTTCTACCAAGTCAATCACACCACGGAATGTTTCGCTTGCTCCAATAGGAATTTGAATAGGAACTGCATTAGAACCTAACATTGTCTTAATCTTTTCTACCACACGGAAGAAATCTGCATCAGGTCTGTCCATCTTATTTACAAATATCATACGAGGTACGTTATATTTGTCAGCTTGACGCCAAACTTTTTCACTTTGTGGTTGCACGCCTTCACGTGCACTAAATACGGCAACTGAGCCATCAAGAACTTTTAATGAACGCTCAACTTCTGCTGTAAAGTCAACGTGCCCTGGGGTGTCAATAATGTTAATTTGGCAACCATTCCAGTAGCATGTAGTTGCAGCAGATGTGATTGTTATACCACGCTCTTGCTCTTGTGCCATCCAGTCCATTGTTGCTTGACCTTCGTGCACTTCGCCGATTTTATGAGTTTTTCCTGTGTAAAACAAAATACGTTCTGTAGTTGTTGTTTTACCAGCATCAATGTGGGCCATAATACCCACATTGCGTAATTTTTGTAATGGAGTTGATCTAGGCATACAATCCTCCTACCACTTGAAATGTGCAAAAGCTTTGTTGCTTTCTGCCATCTTATGTGAATCTTCTTTCTTCTTGTATGCTCCACCAGTGCTGTTATATGCATCCATAATTTCAGCAGCTAGTTTGTTCTCCATACCTCTTTCGTTTCTTAGACGAGCATATTTTACTAGCCATCTAATTGCTAGAGTTTGTTGCCTTTCTGGCGCAATCTCTAGAGGAACTTGATAATTGGATCCACCAACTCTTCTTGCTTTTGTTTCAAGCACAGGTTTTACATTTTCCAATGCTTGACTGAAGTAATCTAGAGGTTCCACACCAAGTTTTGCCTTAATAATATCAAATGAATCGTACACTATACCTTGTGCAATTGCCTTTTTGCCATCCATCATAACTTGGTTAATTAACTTTGTTACAACTTTTGAGCCATATTTGCTGTCAGGCAACACATCACGTTTAGGTACGCTACCCTTTCTTGGCATATTTGTTTCTCCTTAAATTTAGTTATTTATTATTTACCTTTTTTTGCGCCATATTTACTACGCGCTTGTTTGCGTTTTGCAACACCAGCAGTATCTAGTGTTCCACGGATGATATGATAACGTACACCAGGTAAGTCACGCACACGGCCACCACGAATAAGCACAACACTATGCTCTTGAAGGTTGTGACCTTCACCAGGAATGTACACTGTACCTTCTTGTCCGTTACTTAACTTAACACGAGCAATTTTACGAAGTGCTGAGTTAGGTTTTTTAGGACTTGTTGTGGTAACACTTAGGCATACACCACGCTTTTGTGGGTTTTCATCCAAAATAGGAACTGTTGATTTAACTGCCACTTTCTTTCTGCCTTGTTTTACTAATTGGTTAATTGTTGGCATTTTAATCCTCCCAAAATATAATGCAAAACTTCTATTTTCAACCCAAAATGTCTGTTTTGCTATAGAGTCTCGCTAGCACACACATCAATTGTTAGATAGTGCAATTGTGTGTATTTATAGTACGCGAGAATGTAAGTTTGGCCCGCCTTATTCACACCATTCAAGGCATTTGTCAAACCGAGTGACTACGCATAGTACACTCATTATACTATAACCATGGATAAGTATAGCAATAAAGGTGCCTATTGTCAACATTTTTTGTAATATATTATAACTAAAAGTTATAAGTGCCACTCTGCGTGGTGTTTCTAGAATATCCAAATTTTATTGCATATATGTGGCACATATATTTTACAACTATCACATTTTGTGATAAAATCATGGTATAAAATATAATTAGAAGTATGGAGTTTTGATGAAAAAGTTTGTTTACCCAGCCGTAGTTTACTACGATGAAGACAACAAAATATATGTAGCATACATTGAGGAATTGGGATTAGTAGCAGAAGGCAAAACCATGGAAGAGGTGCATAATAGAATTGAAGAGTATTTATTCCAATATTTATACACTTCAATTTCATTTGATATGGAAATCCCTACTCCAACTTCTTTTGAAAGTGTTCAAAATAAATATTCAAAAAATAAGGTTGTACTAGTTGGCGCACAATTAGACATACAAGAAATCAAAAAACGCACTTAGGTGTAAAATAAAAAACAAAAAGAGAGGTAATAATTTACCTCTCTTTTATTTTAAAATTTTATTTTAAATTATAACATTAATTCAATGTCTGCTTCCAAATTTTTAGGATATGCAATCTTAGGATTGCCAACTTGTCTTGCACCTACAATTGAATTATTGAAATCAGCAGCACTATTTAATTCATAACCAAGAATTGTATCTAGATTTGTAATTTGTGATGCATGATTAACTGTGCTTAGTAGGTGTACACCATCAAAATGATTAATTTTCTCTTTGTGCATTAAATTTGTTTCATTATCAAATTCTTCTCTATCTATAAAGTTATATGTTGGAGCGTCCCCACTATTATTACATAATTCAACAAACTTTTCATTACATGCATTAATAATTCTAAAACCATAATCCATACTTGTAGAATTCATTAAAATATCACTGCTTGTTAATTTCTCTGCAACTTCTTTTGAAAATAGTTTATCAGCAGAATTGCGTAAAAAAGAATAAAACATTGAATTGACTGAATTTAACAAGATATATCTAGTTTGCTTTGATTCTATCTCTTGTGGAATTATCTTACCATTGATAATAAATCCTATTTTATCACCACTCATAGATATGCCAGATATCCTTGGGAATGTTTCTATATCTAAACCTTGTATATATGCCCAATTATTTAAAGCTTCCATAGTTGCAAGAGTATAATCTAAAACTCCTATACTATTTCTGCCCTCTTTACTTCCTAATATTAACTTATGATTTACTAAACCCTTTTCATCTCTTTTAAACATAAGCCATCTCCTTCAATCTTGTAATAATATTATACACCAAAAATATATAATTGTAAATACCTAATTTTAATATTTTTTTAATACACAAAAAGTGCTACATTTATTTATTTTTTAATTGTTTTACATTACATTAAATGTAAGATTTTTTGCAACACTATCATAATCTTTTTTGATGCGTCTTGTTTCATCTTTCATAATTGCAAATAGTCCTGTTGATTTAATCATTGCGTCATCAAGATATGGACCTTGAACAATATTTTCACCATTCCATGCCCTGTACATTGCGTGCATATGTGCTTCAAACTGAGTGTGTTTTCCTTCTTCAATAAAATTTACATCTGCCTTTGTTAATTGTACATCATGATTATCTACAACTATTTTTAGTTCAGGTGATAAATTTAGTTTTGGCACATAACCCAAATGCATAACAGAACTTGTTGCGTCATATTCTGCTTGGTGCATAACAATTTCATTATACAATTTGCTTGCCACATTGTTTATTGCATCAGGGTGATTTTTAGCCATTTTTCTATTTATGCTAATTTCGTTAAACATCACATCGCTAATATAGCCATAATCATGTGCCATATTTAATAATGTTTTCAATTTAATGCCACGTGATGATTCTTTAAAGAACAAATCTCTATCACTCACAAGAACTCTTTTGCCAGCTTTATCTTCAAACAATACTGAATGTAAGCGCTCACCATATAACTCACTAATTTGCACCTCGGTAATTGTTAAATCTCTATACATAGCAATACCAATCTTGCGCAATATTGACATATCTACTTTACTTTGTCTTTCCATAACACATCTCCAATAAAATACAATATATTATACAATACAATTCGCAACTTGTAAATACCCAATTTTACACAAAAAAGAGAGCACGGAAATGCCCTCTTTTTTATTACAAATTATTCTTCGGTTTCCTCAAATAATTTTGCTGTTGCTTCATCCATTTCAAATGAAGATTCGTCTACTCCGTCAGCAAGCACTGGCGCAATGTTGCGAGTGTCTTTGTAACCAGTACCAACAGGGATAATTTTACCCACCATTAAGTTTTCTTTCAAACTTTCAAGCTTGTCTACTTTGCCCTTAATAGATGCATCTGTAAGCACTCTTGGTGTTTCTTGGAAAGATGCTGCTGCTAACCAACTTGGGTTAGATAATGCTGCCTTTGTAATACCTTGCACAAGTGGTTTAACCATTGCAGGTACGCCACCTTCGGTAAGAGTTTTTTCGTTTTCTGCTTCGTATTTAAAGCGGTCAACAATGTCACCCACAAGTAAATGTGTGCTTCCACTATCTTCTACTTTTACATTACGCAACATTTGACGAATAATAATCTCTACGTGCTTGGTGTTCAAAGCAACACCTTGACTAGAATATGTAGCCAAAACCTCGGAAAGAAGGTAATTTTCTACATCTAATCTGCCACGAGTACGAAGTAAATCTGCAGGGTAAATGGAACCATCGGTAAGCACTGTGCCTGCCTCTACCATATCTCCATTTTTTACTTTTAATTGCATTCCAAATGGAATAATATAGTGTCCATCACCTTCAGGATTTTTAACAAATATTTCATAATATTTGCCGCCATCTTTATTCTTCAATTCTTTTAATTGCACTTTTCCACTCACTTCGCTAAGAGTTGCTGCACCCTTTGGACGACGAGCTTCAAATATTTCTGCAACACGAGGAAGACCTTGTGTAATATCGGCAGCTGTAGCAACACCACCGGTGTGGAATGTACGCATTGTTAACTGTGTACCTGGTTCACCAATAGCTTGAGCTGCAATGATACCTACAGGCTCACCCACAGGAATAATCTTATTTTGACTCATGTTCTTACCATAACATTTTGCACAAATACCAACATGGCTATGGCAAGTAAGAGCTGTACGAATTTCTACTTCTTCAATGCCTGCTTTCACAATTGCATCAGCTTGTGCTGTGCTAATCATAGTATCTGCAGGAACAATTACTTGTTTTGTCTTTGGGTCTACAACATCGCTCACGGTAAATCTACCAATAATGCGTTGTTGCAAACTACTTACAGGTGTACCATCACGAGTAATTGCTTTTACTTTCATACCGCGAACTTTTTCGCCGTTATTCTTAAAGCAATCATCTTCAGAAATATACACTTCTTGTGCAACTGCTTCTAGCCTACGTGTTAGGTAACCAGAGTCAGCTGTTTTCAAAACTTTATCGGCAAGACCTTTACGTCCACCACGAGATGAAATAAAGTATTCAAGTGGTGTCAAGCCCACACGATAATTTGATTTAACAGGAATATCAACCTTACGACCAGATGCGTTAGCCATAATACCACGCATACCGCAAAGTTGTAGCACTTGGCCCACGTTACCACGAGCACCAGATTCTGCCATCATACGCACTGGGTTTAGCGGATCCATTTGTTTTAACACAATGCCTTTTAGTTCGGCAACTGCGTCATTCCAAAGTTTGATATTTCTATCAAGTTTTTCATCTTCTGTAATGAAACCACGTTGATAATATTTATCGTTTTCAAGTACTTTTTCTTCTGTTTCTTTTACAATTCTATCTTTGTCTTTTGGTACTTGCATATCAAACACATTGATAGTAATTGCACCAATTGTAGAATACTTGTAACCAATTTCTTTAATATGGTCAAGCATTTTTACAGTTTCGGTAGTTCCAAGATTATCAAAGCACCTTTTAATAATGATATCAAGTTGTTTCTTTGCAACCAAGAAATCAATTTCATAGTCATTGATGTGCTCAATGTTGCTACGATCTACAAAACCAATATTTTGTGGAATACCACTATTGAAAATAATTTTACCAACAGTTGTATTTACTCTATTTCTATAAGTTTTGCCATCTACTACGCGCTCTTTACGAACACTAATAGGTGCTTGCAATTCTACTGCGCCAGTACGATATGCCATAATAGCTTCGTCTTCGCTAATAAATGCACTTCCACTACCCTTTGCACCTTCTCTTACATATGTCAAATAGTAAGAGCCAAGCACCATGTCTTGTGAAGGTGTACAAATTGGGTCACCAGTAGAAGGTTTTAAAATGTTATTTGAAGCAAGCATCAATGTGCGTGCTTCTGCACATGCCTCAGGACTAAGAGGAACGTGCACACTCATTTGGTCTCCGTCAAAGTCAGCGTTAAAGCCGGCACAAACAAGTGGATGCAATTTAATTGCTCTGCCATCTACTAGCACTGGCTCAAATGCTTGAATTGACAATCTGTGAAGTGATGGAGCACGGTTAAGTAGCACTGGGTGATCTTTGATTACTTCTTCTAGTAAATCCCAAACAACAGGTGTTTGACGCTCAATCACGCGTTTTGCTGCCTTAATATTTAGTGCCAAGTTACGCTCAACTAATTTGTGCATAACAAATGGACGGAATAATTCAAGTGCCATCTCTTTTGGAAGACCGCATTGATACATTTTAAGTTCTGGACCAACAACGATAACAGAACGACCAGAATAGTCCACACGCTTACCAAGAAGATTTTGACGGAATCTACCAGGTTTACCCTTTAATGATGCTGTCAAACTCTTTAATTCGCGTTGTTTTGGGCCTTGAACTGCCTTACCACGTTTGCCATTTTCAATCAAAGCATCTACTGCCTCTTGAAGCATACGCTTTTCGTTGCGGATAATAACTTCTGGTGCACCAATAGAAATAAACTTTTTTAAACGATTATTTCTGTTGATAATTCTGCGATACAAGTCATTTACATCACTTGTTGCAAATCTGCCACCATCAAGTTGAATCATAGGACGCACATCTGGTGGTATTACAGGAATTACATCCATCACCATCCATTCAGGACGATTGCCAGAAACACGCAAATTTTCTATAATTTCATATTTTTTGTTTGCTTTTATCTTCTTTTGACCTTTTGAAGTTTCAATAATGTGGTGCAACTCTGCACTTTCTTTTTCTAGATCAATTTCGGAAAGCAATTCTTTAATTACTTCGCCACCCATTCCTGCTTTGAATGAATCATAGCCATATTTTTCTTGTGCATCACGATATTCATAGTCAGAAATGATTTGCATTCTTGTAAAATCAGTTTTACCAGGATCGGTAACAATGTAACTTACATAGTAAACAACTTTTTCTAGTTGCTTGCTGTTTAAGCCAAGCAAAATACCAATTCTTGAAGGTACTGATTGCATAAACCAAATGTGTGTTACAGGAGTAGCTAGTTCAATGTGTCCCATGCGTTCACGACGCACACTGCTCTTTGTTACTTCTACGCCACACTTGTCACAAATAACGCCTTTGTGACGAATACGCTTGTATTTACCACAATGACATTCCCAATTTTTCTTTGGTCCAAAGATGCGTTCGCAAAGTAGTCCACCCATCTCTGGTTTGTGTGTACGATAGTTGATTGTTTCGCTTTTGGTCACTTCACCATAGCTCCACTCTCTAATTTTTTCAGGAGAGGCGATACCAATGCGAATTGCTGATAAGTTATTTAATTCAAACATATTCTATCTCCTTTTCCTTACTCTTCATCGTCAATGTCGTCAAATAATTCAGATTCATCAAAGATATTATCAAAATCTTCATCTGTTTCCAAATCTTCTTCCACATTCACATTTTCGTTTTCAAATTCTAGTGCCACATCGTTCACAACTTCTCTTGCTTTTGTTGCCTCAGCAAATGTTTGAGTTGTGTCATCATCAAGGTCACTAATCTTAAATTCTTTGCCTTGTTTGTTGAGTAATTGTACATCAAGTCCCAATCCTTCAAGTTCTTTTAAAAGTACCTTAAATGATTCAGGAATACTTGGCTCTGGCAAAGGTGCACC
>JAFZND010000166.1 GCA_017553065.1 Clostridia bacterium | reverse complement strand
TCAATTGGATCTTATGCATTTGCAAATATTAACCTCACAGGATATAACCAAGATAGCAAATTTAACATTTATGCACAATTTATTGGCGATCGCGCATTTAGTAATGCAGGTAACCCTCGTGTAATTATGCTAGGTGAAGGGCTAGAGTCAATTGGCGATAGTGCATTTGAAAATACAAAATTCTCTGTATGTAATTTCCCAGATTCATTGGAAAGCATTGGTACATATGCCTTTGCCCACACTGGTGTTTATTGGGATGGTGTGACAGTAACCAATTTAGATGCATCACAAGTTGGTGATAATGACGAATATTTAGCACCAAACCAATATGATGGTATTACATTTGGTTCAAATTTACGCAGTATTGGTCAAGGCGCATTTAAGGATAATGGCAGTTTGTACTATGTATATTGCAACGATGCTCTAGAATATATTGGCAATTACGCATTTGAAATGTGCGATATGTTAGGATACATTAAGTTACCTACAAGTTTGGAATATCTTGGTGCAAAAGCATTTACTGAGAGTAATTTGTACTCAGTAACAATTCCATATAATGTAGAGTTGGGGACAAATGCATTCTTGCGTTGTTATAATTTGCATGATGTAACATTCCGTGGTGGAGATATGACAATTCCTTACAGCGCATTTATGGGATGCGAAAATTTAATTAGCGTCACATTTGGCGATGGTTCATATTACTTAGATGACCAAGCATTCCGCAACGATTATCGCTTACAATACTTAATTGGTCCTGATGGCACAAATAGTAGTTTGCCAATCACTTATATAGGAAACTATGCATTTACAAATAGTGCATCAGAATATAAAAGATATGAGTTGAGTAGTGATTACTCAATTACAATGAATGTAACAAACACAAGTTATTTCACAGAAAGATTTACTTCTTTCTTTGAAGAGATTGTTGGTGATACTGATGGTGTTTTACCAGGTACTGGCTATACACTAGATGAAGTATTCCAATTGAGTGAACAATCTAAGTACAAAAATTATATAATTGCAACATTTGATACCAAGGAAGAACGCGACACAGCTTATGAAGCATGGATTAATGCAGATAATTATTATAGTCAATTTAATTTCAAAGCACCTGACATAATCCTAGATGGCAACACTATATTTGAAAATTTATATTTACCAGATGTGGAATATATTGGTGAATATGCATTCTCAGATAGTGGTGTGCGAAATGTAAAAATTGGTGCATATGCAGAAACAATTCGTAGTTATACATTTGCAGAAAGTGCAATTGAAAATATTACATTTGATTCATATTTTGATAGCGATATCCATCAATATGTAAGTGTAAAAAATATTTATGCTCGTTCATTTGAAGATACATATTTATTAGATACATTCATAGCACCTAATGGATTAGAGCGTATCAATGCAAATGCATTCTACAATAGTAGATTGAGAGAAATTAGCTTATCATCTACTGTAAATAAAATTGCCGGTGGTGCATTTAACTACACAAGGCATTTGGAAACAATCACTGTAGATAGCAATAACCCTATATACAAAGTGTATAACGGCATGCTATTCTATGCACCAAATACAAATAATTTAAATAGTTTGGTATACTATCCATACACACTTACTCCAGATGATGGTATTGTAGATTTTCGTACAGATTTGCAATTCCGTAGTTTGGATACAGTATATGATTATGCATTTGCATATAATGATAAAATTCAAGAATTGTATTTCCCTAAGGGATTAAAACTCATTAAAGAAAATGCATTCTATAACTCTTTCCAACTTATTTGGTTGCAAATACCAGGTACAATTGAAGAAATTGAAGAAGTAATGTATTCTGGCGATTATTTGTATATTGACGGAGCACTTGATTTTGAAGCAAGCATACCACAACTAATTGCTCGTGCATTCAGAAAAAATAATGGTACTTCATATTACAATAGTGTGAACACCAACCTACATATTTATGTCCCAGAAAGTGATTACAATAGGTACGCAAGTACTGTGTGGGGTGTATTCAACTTAGTTCCTTATGACCCTGAAGATAAAATTGTAATTGTTACACTTGAACTAAATGGTGGTAGTGGAACTCACACATTGCCAGCACTTATTGGTCTTCCATTAAATGTTGGTGCAAATCCTGTGCGCAGTGGATACAAGTTTGCTGGTTGGTTCACTGATGAAGAATTGGAAAATGAATACGATATGGAAAGTATCGTAGAAAATTCATTTACACTTTATGCAAAATGGAAACCTATTGAATATTACATTAATTATGTAATGAATGGGGCAGAGAATTATGCCGATGCATATGGATATGATGAAGAATCATTCACATTTGATGAAGAAACAGGAATACTTACACAAAAGACAGACTATGAGTATTTGGTTGAAGGAATTCAATTTGTTCAACCATACATGCAAGGATACAACTTTATTGGTTGGTATCGCAAAGCTAACTTTGAAAGTGAATTATTAACAGAACTTGATTTTGAAGCACTTACATATAGAGAATCTACTGGTGATAATCCAGTTACACTATATGCAAGATTTGAACGTATTTACTATAATATTGAATTTGGTGAGCATGAAGCATACGAAATAAATGTGCTTGCAGGGTATTCTGACCCAGTAGAGTATGGTAATAACATTAAATTTACCATTGTATATCATGATGGTTACACACAAAACGTTGATAATCAAAATATAAGATTAGATGTGACCACCACAAGCGAATTAAAAGACGATCCTGCTTATATTGAATATTATGATATTGAACAAATTGAAATAGGTACAAGCATTAGCTACGTAGAGGATTTGGATGAAGGTATTAGAATCTATACAATCACAAATCCAACTACTGATTTATCTATAGCAGTTGAAGGCATTGAAATAAATAAATACACCATAAACTTTGCTCCAAATCTTTCACGCTATGCAACAGGTCTTGGTAATATGCCACAGCCAATTGTAGTGCGTCATGGTGATAACTTAATTGAAGATAGTACAAATGCAGAATACAAGATGATTATGTATGGCACAATCGAAGAGGATGGATCAACATATGTATATGATATGTTGCTCAATATTCTTGGTTATTACAGAGCAAATTTAAGGACATTTAAAGAAAGATATGATGAAATTGAACGCCCAACAAGTGAATTTGCTTATACTCTTAAATTATTTGATTCATATAACGATATGATGACAACATATCAAGCATTGCTTGATGAAACAACATTATATAATCAAATACTTACAAATAACCCAACACTTAGAATAGATACATCTATTACAGGAATGAGTTCGGTTGAAATTTCATCTCCTACAGTTAATGGATACACATTCAAGTCATGGAACTTAATGGTATATGATTCAGTAAGTGGTGAAACTACGGTTGCATCGCGTCCATTCAATATGAATCAACCAATAACACGTGATATCACTCTTGCAGCAGATTGGAATCTTGCTCAATATGATATTATACTTGCACTAAATGGTGGGCAAATTGGTAGTAGTGAAAGTGAAACATCTACAATTAATTACACCATAGAAAATGGCTTTACTTTGCCATATAATAGTGACACAGTAAAACAAATTACACGCCTTGGTTACAGCTTTGGTGGTTGGTATGAAGGCGAAAAAGACAGCCAAGGTCATTACATTAGTGACTTTACTGTTGGCCCAATTGAATATATTGAAGCAGGTACATATGGTAACAAGATTTTTGTGGCAAAATGGGATTTAAATACCTATGACATCATTTATCAATTGTCTAATGGTGGACATTTCTCAGCAGAAACAATTGAAAGCCCAGATTTCCATGATACATACACTGTATTATCTGACTTTGATTTACCAGTTCCACTTCGTACAGGTTACGAATTTGCTGGCTGGTATGAAACACCAAACTACACAGGTAATATGATTAATCATATTAGTCCAAACACACGCGAGGGAGACCTTGTGTTGTATGCAAAATGGACATCTGTTGATTATCAAATAATCTATCACTTAAATGGTAACCATATTTCTGAAGTAGAATTTGATGGTAGTATTATAAATTATTCAAATAATATTGTTACTCAAACTTATACATATAACGAAGTAAACGATATTGAAATAGCAAATGTAGTATCACGTAATGGATATGAATTTGCTGGCTGGTATGTAGAGCCAGAATTAGAAACAAGATACAATTATATTCCTGCTGGCACATCTGGCAATATTGATGTATATGCTGGGTGGGAAGCACAAGAATATAGCATTGTTCTTGATTATGTATACGATAAAAACTTATTGGTAGATGGCGCTAATTTGCCAGATACATTCAGTTACACATTTGATGATCTTGCATTGAATAACAGTGTCACAATTCAACCTGTATCTGTATTGCTTAATGATAATTCTCAATTCTTTGCTGGTTGGCAATCAGGCGTAAATATTTACAGCACAATAAGTGCTGCAAATAGCAATATTGTCAAACTTACTGCTGTATGGCGTAATCAAAGATTTGACGTATTTATTACAAGTAACGATACATATACTATGCCAGGTTCATCCACACCAATTCCTGTTACAGATATTGTAAAAATGGTTGGTGAAGACGGCGATATCACAAACACTTATGGCGGTTCATTGCGCTTTATGTTGTATTTCATAAATAAAGCATTCTCAAAGAGTACACCTTCGGTATTATCGTATAAGATTTCGTCTGAAATAACCACTGCAGATGATCCTGACTGGGCAAGTGTACAATTGCATAATTTACCAATAGGTGATGATAATTTCTATTACATCTCAGAAGTAAATGGTAATTTGAAATTATATATTGATGGCCTTACTGTAAACAATTACACAGTGCATTTCCTAAATGCAGATGGCACATCAATTTCAGATGTACAATTTGTGCATGGAAGCACAATTCAAAGTGTTCCTAACCCAAGCAAAGATGGTTACAACTTTGCTGGTTGGTATATGGATAGTGGAATTACAGTGCTATATAATGTGGCAACTCCTATTACAGGCGATATGTCACTATATGCGCGCTTTGCATTAAATGAATATGTTGTAACACTTAAAAATGGTATTAATAACTTAACAATTGATATTCCATACTCACGCGAAAATGAAATAACATTTGTTCCAAGTACAGCACCATGGGTAGTAGAAGGTTATACAGCACCACAACAATATCGAATTGATGGCACCACAACAATTATTGAATCTACTGTTGGATATAATAGTAATCTTACGGTATTTGCAGTGTATGGCTTAAAAGAGTACACAATTACATACGGTGTGGAACAAGGTGTAACTCATTCTAACCCTACACATTACAATATTACAGATCAATTTGCATTAACTCCGGCATCTAGAACTGGCTACACATTTAACTATTGGACAGATAGTGAAGGTAGAATAGTATCTAGTATTGCAAAAGGCACAACTGGTGATTTAACATTATCAGCAAACTTCACATTAAATAGTGACAACTTTGTTGCAGTATGTTATTACGATAGTTTTGTAAAAGTAGGTGAACTTGCAGTATTTAAAGGAAATGTTCTAAATGAAAATGAGTTTACTGCTCCAACAAAAGTAGGTTACACATTTGTGGCATGGTACACCGATGAAGAATTAACATCTTTATATACATTTGGAGTAACTCCAATGTATCAAAACTTAAGTTTATATGCTAAGTATAATTTGTCTAGTTACAATATTACATACACATATGAATTATACAATGCAGGAACTTATGTCCGTGCAGTGTCTGAAAGCAGAGTTCAAAATATAAATGAATTGTCATTTAATGTTGAAGATCCATTTAGATTTAGTAATGCAACATCTCCAGGACTTAGATTTGTGGGTTGGTATGTATCCGGAATACCGGTAATATCCACTCAAAATCTAAACGCTGAAAATACCCAAATTGTGGGTAGATTTGATTATGTAACATATAATATTGTCTACACAATTCCAGAAGGAATGGCAGAAGGTATTGGCGATAATGTAACATCATTTAATATTGATACTCCAGATATTACATTCAATGAGCCAAGTGGAATAAATCCTTTGTTCAACTTTGATCATTGGGCAAATACTATCAATATGAATGAACGTGTAGATGGAGTATACACAGGCACAGTTGGTGATGTGTATGTAACAGGTGTATTTGTATCAATAGAGAATTATATCGTTGTAGAATTCTATATTGGCACAAACATGGAAACAAGTAGCAAAATTACTAAAGGTACTAATGCATTGCGTCCAGTAGAACCTACTAAAACGGGATATGTACTAGACGGCTGGTACTATTCAAGTGATTGCACAGGTCAAAAATATGACTTCCTAACATACTTATACTCAAATACTAAGTTGTATGCAAAATGGAATTTAGTAAGTTATGTGTTAGAAGTTTCATATTCTAGAGCTCCACATCACATGCCAGATTTACCAGATACATTTAATGTTACAAGCGTTATTAATCTACCAGATTTGGAGGATTTAACAGGTTATGCATTCACTGGTTGGTATGAGGGTAACAATAAGATTCAATCAATTATTGGTCGCTCATCCGATTTAAGTATAATTGCACGCTTTGAACTTGTAGATTACACAATCTCATATGAGGGTGTATCACAAGAATTAGGGCTACCTGCAACATATAATGTTGAAGGTCCTGCATATATTGACATCAGTAGTTTTGAACCAGAAAAAGAAGGTTACAACTTCATTGGTTGGTCAATACTTGATGGCAATAGTTGGGTAGAACTTCAAGATGGCAAATTTAGTAAGATGCTTGCAAAAAATGTCTATATTAGGGCAGAATATGAGTATATTCCAACAACAGCATCGTTAACATTATATCTAAATGGCGACTTGTATTTTGAAGAAACTGTAAACATTGGCGAAGAATTATCTCTTGAGGAACCAGTGCTAGCAGGTTATACATTTGATGGTTGGTATTTAAGTGAAGATTATACAGGTGACAAACTTGTAATTGTCACTGATGCAAATCCTGTAAATGCATATGGAAGGATGTTACCAGTAACTTATTCAATTACATACAATTGTAACTTAGAAGGTGTAACATTACCTTCAGGAAATATCACATCATATTCTGTAACAACTCCTTCATTTGAATTAATTAATCCATTAAGAGTATTTGGTTATACATTTGATGGTTGGTTCACAGGCGCAGTGCTTGTGGATGGAGTATATAATTTTGATAATGCAACTCAAATTAGTATTATTTATCAAAACAATGCAAATCTAGATATTGTGGCTAAATATACACTTACTGTATACACAATCACATATCAATTAGGTTATGGCACAAATGCTCCAGAAAATGTAACTACATTTACAATTAATAGTGGTATT
>JAFZND010000165.1 GCA_017553065.1 Clostridia bacterium | reverse complement strand
TATATTGTGTAAATGTAGTGCCTGTTGGAACATCAGATGCAAAATATGCAGAGCTTAGTTATAGAGTGCTTGATAGCATTGACAAAGTGGCTTTGTTAGATGTAAAATTAGTTACAGGGCGAAGTCACCAAATAAGAGTACAATTAAAACACATTGGCAACCCAATTTATGGTGATGTGAAATATGGCGGAGATATGGCAAAAGGCCATAATTTGGCATTGTGGGCATATAATCTAAAGTTTACACATCCTACTACAAAACAATTGATGAATTTCAAAGTGTTGCCAGATACAACTAAAGTTCCATTTAGTGCATTTAAGCAAACAATTAGCACGCTTTGATTTTGGTTGACTAAAATTGATAGAAATGGTATAAATATAGTGTAATGGTATAACAAGGGGGATTTGTTATTATGGAAAATATTAGAGGAATTGTTTTAAGCGAAGATGAAACTGCTTAAATAAATGAAATTTAGGAGAAAGAATTATGATAAATGAAATTGTAGTAAGAGAAGATGATGTTGCATAAGGGAGACAAAATTATGAAATTATACGAAGAGGATCAAATTTAATTAAAAAAATAAAGCACGGAATAACCGCGCTTTTTTTATTTTTCTTTATCTACTATAATACATTCAGTTGTAAGTAGGGTGCCAGCAACACTGCAAGCATTTTCTATTGCAGAGCGTGTAACCTTTTTTGGGTCAATTATGCCTGCATCAAACATATTTACGTAAGTATCGTTTAGAGCATCATATCCCATTTCTTTATTTGTTGTATGTAGTGAGAGTATTTTTTCTAACACCACATCGCCACTTACACCTGCATTTTGTGCAATTATCTTAATTGGCTCTAGTATTGCTTGTTTTACAATTTGTGCACCAAGTTTTTCATCGTCTGTAAGTGAATTTATAAGTGTATCTAAAGAATCTAATGTGCATAGGTATGCGATTCCACCGCCTGGCACAATGCCTTCTTCTGTGGCACTTTTTGTGGCCTCTATTGCATCTTCAATACGCAATTTTAATTCTTGCATTTCTAGTTCGGTGTTGCTACCCACTTGAATTACTGCAATGCCTGTTGTAAGTTTTGCAAGACGAGTTTTTAAATTTTCTTTATCAAAGTCGCTATTAGCTAATTCAATTTGTTCTTTGATTGCATTTGCTCTATCAATAATTTTTTCTTCGTTTCCTTTGCCACCACTAATAATTGTGGAATCCTTGGATACAACTACATTTGATGCACGACCTAAGTCATCCATGGTGCATGTGGCAAGTGTTTTGCCTACACTTTGTGATATGATGCTTGCATTGGCAATTGTACATATGTCCATAAGAAGTGCTTGTTTTTTGTCAGCAAATGCCGGACATTTGACACAAACAACATTTAAATTGCCTCTCAATTTATTTACAACAAGGGTATTTATTACCTCTGTATCATAATCTTCGGCAATTATGAGTAGGGGTGTGCCTGATGAGTTTACTGCTTCGAGCACATGAATTATTTGATTGATATTTGTTATTTTTTCGTCAGTTACAAGGATAAGTGGATTTGATAAGTTTGCCACCATTTTTTGTGTGTCTGTAATCATGTATGGGCTAATGTACCCTCTATCAAACTCTAGCCCTTGAGTGATTTTTAATTCTGTTTTGCAAGTTTTACCATCTTCCACAGTTATTACACCATCTTTACCCACAATCTCAAATGCTTGCGTAATGATGCTACCAATTTCGGTATTGCCTGCACTAATAGATGCAATATTAAATATATCTTCTTTGCTTTCTACTGCTTTTGCAAGTTTTGATAAATCACTTGTGATTACTTGGCATGCTTTTGTAATGCCTTTTTTTAACATTACTGCATTGGCTC
>JAFZND010000164.1 GCA_017553065.1 Clostridia bacterium | reverse complement strand
CATATTATAAAAGATATAAAGTATACATTTTATGATAGTTGTTTTACCTGTACCAGGCCCACCTGTGATAACACAAATACCACTATTTATAGCCATTTTTATTGTTTCGCGTTGTGTTGGATGAAACTTGATTTTGTTTACCAATTCAAATGCATCTATCTCTCGCTCCACATCAAAATGTTCCACTTCATTTAATGCTAATAATTTACATGTTGCAGCAACATATTTTTCCAAGTTGTAGTACTTAGTAAGTACCACAATTTCATCGCCATCTTTTGTAAGCAACTTAATCAAATTATCGTATGCCAAACCCTGTAAAACACTTTCAAATTTTGATGCATTATTTTCTACTGGCACGCGTAATAATTCAGTTGCTTCACTTTCCAAATTTGCACGAGTAATATATGTACTACCCGATTTTTCACTTGTTTCATTTAGCACATGCAACACTGCTGCCCTAAATCTAAATTCACTAGTTGGCTCTACTCCCAAATTTGCTGCAATGCGGTCAGCAGTAAAAAATCCAACGCCGTCAATATCTTCCACAAGTTTGTATGGATTTGTTCTCACAACACTCTCAGTGTTATTTCCATAAATATTGAATATTTTTATAGCAAGATTTGTAGAAATATTGTATTGTTGAAGTAGCATTATCACATTTTGCATGCGTTTTACTTCACTATATGCAGTGGCAATTTCTTCTGCTTTTCTCACACTAATGCCACGCACTTCAGATAATCTATCTGGATTGTACTCCAAAATATCCAATGTACTATCGCCAAATTTATTTACAATATTTGTGGCAGTAATAAGTCCAACGCCTTTTATTAGCCCCGAACTAAGGTATTTTATAATACCTTCCCTGTTTGTTGGTGGTGCAAGTTTTACATTGGTTACGCTAAATTGTTCGCCATATTTGCTATGCGCCACAAAATTACCCGTAAGTTCCAAACACTCGCCTTCAATAATGGCAGGAAATTTACCAACAGCAGTAACATTTTCGCCATTTGCATTCAAAACAAGCACGGTGTAATTATTTGCATCGTTACGAAATATTATCTCCTCTACAATTCCCTTTATTACCATTAATGATTTACCTCAAAATATATTGTACCAAAAAGTAGTGTTTTTCACAAACAATTACTTGTGCTATGGCCACAAAAAAACGCGCGAATTATGCGCGTTGTTTTATTATTCGTGTATTCGTTCTACAACTTTGTCTAGTATGTTTGCCATTTCATTTTTTATTGCAACAAAGTTTTTGTCATTAACAAATTGTTCTTTAAATCCTTGAACACCATTGTCGCCAAATTCTTTTCTCTCTTCTGTGCGTTCTCCAAGTGGTGAATCTAATCTAAACACTCTCATGTGAGTAAATCTGTCACTCATCATCAAACTCATTTGAGGAAATTTCAAATCGTCTTTAAATTCTGGCTCATATTCAGTGTAATATTTTTCAACCGAAAACACTTCGCCACGACCATTACTTGTAGGCAAATTGTGCACATATGAAAGGCAATGTTGCTTTCTAAAATTATCTTTGTCTTGCACATTCATGGATAATGCATAAGATCCACCACTCACAAATAGTTCAATCTCGTCACCCACAAAAAGCTTGGTGTACAATGGGCTTACTCGCATATCGTCTGCATTTTCTATTGCACTCAAAATAACATCTTTCATGCCACACACATAACCTAATTTGTCAAGCTTATAAAAATGTTCCTTTAATTCTTGCTTTTTTGATTCTAACAATTCATTGTTTTTCATAAAATCATCCTTTTATCACACACAAATTATACCAATATTTTACTTAATTTGTCAATACCCAAATTATTAAATATTACATGTAAGATAATATAAAAATAAATACTTGCAAAAATAATGCATATTTGATATAATACGCGTGTTAGATATAATTATCTACTTGCTTGAAACATGGTTTTCAAGCCGAATTAGACCATAAGGAGGTAAATT
>JAFZND010000163.1 GCA_017553065.1 Clostridia bacterium | reverse complement strand
TATGGATTCCGACTAAGTGGTGGTGGTTCTGATTATGGTTTTAGAGAAACAACAACAGTTACTAACGGCACTAAACTTAGAATTACAATTAATGATGTTAATAATGTTATTAATAAATCTAGTAAGTCTCATTCTCATGGTATATATGTCCAAAGTTAATCACGTGGAGAGCTTAAGGATATGAAAAGTTAGACAAATACGCCGGGGAATAATAGAATAATTGAAATATAAAAAGAGTCCTGGTAGCAGGACTCTTTTTATTCGTATTAACTTTTTGTTATATACAATTGATTAAAGAAATTATAATTATTCGCAAAAAATTTCATCAAATTTTTGAAGTCAATTTTTGGTCAAAAAAACCAAAAGATTTTCGGTCAATTTGACCACATTTTTACTATACAAATATCAAAAATGACAAATAATAAAAAATGGCTTAATAAAGCCAAAAAAAGTGTCCGAAACAGTTCGAACACTTTTGTGTTTGGTAGCCCTAACGAGATTCGAACTCGTGACTTCGCCTTGAGAGGGCGACGTCTTAACCGCTTGACGATAGGGCCATATTGCCTAATGCTTTGTTATTATATCTTAAAATGTGGGCTTTTGCAAGATAATTGTATAAAAAAAATATTTTGAGTTTTGATTTAGTATATGTTATACTAAATCGTGATAAAGTATAATAATACTAAGGTCAAAGAAAAAAATGAGTAATAAAAACAGTAATTCAAAAAAACCTAATAGTTCAAAAAGTGCAAGTGATAAACCTAAGGCAAAGGCACAAGAAAAGCAAGTACAAAAGGCAGAACAATTGCCACTAGAAGCAGAAAAGCGCGTGCAAGAACCTGTTTACAAAGCACCAAGAATAATAGAAAAACCAAAGCCAGAAGTAAAGGCTGAGAAAAAGAGTAAAAGAACAAAGACAAAGCGTGTGCCACTTAATGAGATTAAGCGCATTAATGCAACTGCAAAAGATGGTCTTACTAGCGAGCAAGTGAAAACTCGTGTGGCGCAAGGTTATGTGAATGTGGAAGAAGCAAGCAATGCAAAAACATATGCGCAAATTTTTATTAGCAACATTTTCACATTCTTTAATATGCTTTGTATTGCTGTAACGGTTGCACTTATTTGTGTGCATGCACCAATTAGCAACTTTGTGTTCTTAATTACATTTGGTGCAAACTTACTTATTGGTATCATTCAAGAAATTCGTGCAAAAAAGACAATTGAAAAAATTAGTCTTGTGGTCACTCCATCAGCAAGCGTAGTGCGTGATGGCCTAACATACGATATACCAGTAAAAGATTTAGTGTTAGATGATATAATTATATTAAACACTGGCAAACAAGTGTGCGCAGATTGCATTATTGTAGAAGGCGAAGTAGAAGTAAATGAAAGTTTGCTTACAGGTGAATCTGTGGCAATCAAATAGGTAAAAGGTGACATGGTGCTATCTGGCAGTTATATTGTTGGTGGCAAATGTTTTGGTAAAGTTGAAAAAGTTGGCGGTGATAGCTACACTGCAAAACTTGCAAGCAAGGCAAAGAGATACAAAAAAGCAAAAAGTGAACTTATGACTTCTATCAATACAATTATCAAATACATTGGTGTTGTGTTGGTGCCACTTGGAGTATTCACTTTCTTAAAGATATATAATATGACAGGCGACACAGCGCTTACAATTAAGCGTACTGCGGGCTCAGTAATTGGTATGATTCCTGCTGGTATGTTCCTGCTTACATCCATGGCACTTGCTGTGGGCGTAATTAAGCTTGCAACCAAGCATACACTTGTGCAAGACCTAAATAGTATTGAAATGCTTGCGCGTGCAGATGTGCTATGCCTTGATAAAACAGGTACAATTACAGATGGTACAATGAAGGTGCAATCTGTAGTTCAATTAAAATCAGATAATCATCCTATAAACGAAGTGATGGGCTCAATGCTAACTGCACTTGATGATAATAATATGACAAGTCGTGCACTTGCTACTCACTTTGGATATAGTAAAGAATTTGCTCCAAAAGAAATATTGCCATTTAATAGTGCACGCAAATTGAGCGGTGTTACATTTAAAAATGGTGAAACATACGCGTATGGTGCCCCAGATTTTGTGTTAAAAGGCAACAGAACAACCGAAATTGATAAAATGGTAAAACAATATACCACCAAAGGTTTTAGAGTGCTTATGCTTGTAAAATGCAATGGTGAGATTAAAAACTACAAATTACCAGACAAACGCGTATGCCTAGCATTGATTGTTATTGAAGACCACATTAGAGAAGATGCACCAAGAACTATTCAATGGTTTAAAGATAATGGTGTACAAATCAAAATTATTTCTGGTGACGACCCAGTAACAGTAAGTGAAGTAAGTAGACGTGTGGGTGTGGACCGTGCAGAAAAATATATTTCTTTGGAAGGACTCACTGAACAACAAGTGGTGGATGCAGCAAATAAATACACAGTATTTGGACGCGTTAGCCCAGAACAAAAATCTATTCTTGTAAAAGCATTAAAACAACGTGGACACAAGGTAGCTATGACGGGCGATGGCGTGAACGATATACTTGCCCTAAAAGAAGCAGATTGTTCCATTGCAATGGCTAGCGGTAGTGAAGCTACGCGTAACGTAAGTCACTTGGTGCTACTTGACAGCAACTTTGCATCTATGCCAGCAATTGTTGGCGAAGGTAGAAGAGTGGTAAACAATATTCAAAATTCATCAAGCTTGTATTTGATGAAAACAATATTTATTATGTTACTTACAACATTTTATCTTGCTATTCCAAACACATATTATCCATTTAATACTACTCACATGATGTTACTTGAAACATTTGTTATAGGTATCCCATCATTCTTCTTGGCATTGCAACCAAATAATGATGTGATAAAAGGTAGATTCTTACCAAATTTGCTTGTAAAATCTATTCCTAGTGCTTTGATATTCACAATTTGTGCAATATCTTGCTACCTATTTAATCAAATAGTATTTACAGGTGATGAATATGTAACAATGACAGCAATCTCAGTATCTTTTGCAGGATTGCTTGTGGTAAATAAACTTTGCCAACCATACAACATTTATCGTGGAGTATTGTTTGCAGTGACGAGCATTTTGATGATTGTTGCACTATGCGTGGTGCCATTCTCATTCTTTGGATATGTACAACTAAGCTTGCAAAATGTATTCTTTGTGGTAATATTGGTAGAAACTTCTTATCCAATTTACAATATCATAATCAACACATTTAACAAATTGCAATCTAGGCAACAAAGAGAATAAATAAAAAGAGCACACCTTATGGTGTGTTCTTTTTTGCCGAGTCATAAAATCATTTTGTGTAAATGGCGTTATATGGTACAATATCTATCGGAGAGAAAATTATGGAAGTAATATTTTACGATATAGAAAGACTAAATAAACTAATTGGTAGTGACAAAAAGAAAGTAATAAATGACACCGAAAGTAAATATCGTAGTCAATTATTTCAATTGGCAGATATTATTCACGACAAAAAAAACGTGGATATCATTTTGCTTGCTGGTCCATCTTGTGCTGGTAAAACCACAAGCGCAAGATTGCTAAAAGAAGTACTAGAAAAGCGTGGCATGGATGTTGTAACAATTTCTATGGACGATTTCTTTATAGATAGAGAAAAGACTCCATTTTTGCCAAATGGTCTTAGGGACCTTGATAACCCCAAAACAGTGAACGTGGAACTTATGGAAAAATGCTTCAAAAGTTTTTGGAGTGGCAAAGAAACGGGTTTTCCAATTTATGATTTCAAACTTGGTGTAAATATTCCAGATAGTTTTAAATTAACCAAAAAAGATAACACAATTGTTATATTTGAAGGTTTACACACCTTAAATCCATATTTGTATGAGCATCTTGGTACACAAAATTATTTTAGAGTGTATGTAAGTGCGATGACGGGCTTTAGATATGAAGACGAACTTTTGGATAATGTGGAACTTAGATTGCTACGTCGTATTATCCGCGATGTAGATACTCGTGGACATAACCCTGCAAGTACACTAAAGAGTTGGGAAAGTGTATGCGATGCAGAAAATAAATACATAAATCCATTTAGGGGCGATGTAGATTATTTTATCAATACCACACACGCATACGAGTTGTCTGTGTACAAGCGTTGCATTGCAGAGCTTCGCGCACGAGGCAAACTTACTGAAGAAGATGTTGCAAACATTAGTTTTATGCCTGTTGTGATGCACTGCGATAGCATTAGCAGAAATCACATTCCAGACACATCATTAATGTGGGAATTTATTCAAAAACCATACTTAGGTAAGGAAGAAGGCAAAGAATCAACCAAAAATAATTAAACATACTGGAGATAAATCATGGAAGGTATTTTAGTATTTGTGTCAGGCAGTTCAGGTGCCGGCAAAAATAGTGTAATAAATGGTGTAATAGACAAAAATCCACGCAAGTGCAAATTTTTGGTGAGCAACACCACACGCGAAAAGCGTGCATCAGACAAAAAGAAAGGTCAATATCACTTTATTAGCAAAGAGCAATTTGAAGAAAAAATTGCAGCAGGCGAAATATTGGAATATGATGTGTACAATGGCAATTATTATGGCTTAGGAATTGATGAAGTAGAAACTAGCGTAATGACGGGCAGAGTATGCTTTAAAGACCTCACCGTAAAAGGTGTGTTAAATAGCAAAGAAATTTTATCTGACAAACACAAACAAGTAAATGTATTTGTTACCGAACGCAAAAAAGTGTTGCGTCAAAGATTAATTTCTAGAGGCGAGAAAAAAGAAAATATCAAAAATAGATTAAAATTGTATTCTGTGGAACAAAAAATGAGTAGACATTATGATTACATTATCTACAACGCCATTTTAAAAGATTCCATTGAAGAGTTGGAAAGTGTGGTAAGCACAGAATATGATAATTTGCCAATACTTACAAATGTATCTACACAACGCATCAATGCAAAACGCATTGAAAAGGTTGCGCAAAAACTAATGGCAGGCAAGGTGCTAAAACCAATTAAAGTAATGCAACACGATGGTAGAATATACATTACAGAAGGTGTGAATACATATCTTGCAGGCCTTCAAGCAGGCATATTAGTAACCAAACAATTTGAAAACAAACCAGAAAAATTGAATAAAGAAATTAATCAAGATGAATGGTTGAAAATTGTTGAGAGTTATAGAAAATAAAAAGATGCTTACAGCATCTTTTTTGTGCCATAATAATTTGTTTAATATAAAGTATTTTGGTATAATATATTTGATTAAATCAAGGGGTATATTTAGATGACAATTAATGAACTTTTAAGTGCAGAATTAGGTATATCACTAAACCACACAAACAATATCATTAGTTTGCTTGATGAGGGTTGCACCATACCATTTATTGCACGATATCGTAAAGAATTAACAGGTAGCTGTGATGACCAAACTTTGCGTGTGTTTGCAGATAGATTAACTTATCTTAGAAACATAACAAAACGCAAAGAAGAAGTAAGTGCACTCATCACCGAGCAAGGCAACATGACAGATGAAATTGCCAAGGCACTTGAAGATGCAGTAACAATTACCGAAGTGGAAGATATTTATCGTCCATTCCGTCCAAAGCGTAAAACACGCGCGTCTGTGGCTATTGCAAAAGGACTTCAACCACTTGCAGATAAAATATTAAAACAAGCACCATTTGATTTGGATAATGAGGCAGTGCAATATATATCTGAAGAAAAAGGTGTTGCAAGCGCTGAAGATGCAATTGCAGGCGCAAAAGATATTATTGCAGAAAGTATTTCTGACAATGCTGATTTGCGTAAAGTATTGCGTGAGTTACTTGTAAAAAAGGGCACAATTAATTGCAAATTGCTAGAAAAAGAAGGTAATTTTACGTATGAAATGTACAAAGATTACAATTCACCTATTGCAAAATTGCCAGGGCATAGAGTACTTGCAATAAATAGAGGCGAAAAAGAGGATTGTCTAAAAGTATGGCTAGAAGTAAATGAAGAATTAGCTTTGGGTGAAATCACAAGCAAATTTATAAAGAAAAACTCACCATTTGATGAATTGTTAAAAGAAGTGTGTACTGATGCATACACAAGACTTATATTCCCATCAATTGAGCGTGAAGTTCGTAATGATTTGACAGATAAGGCAAATGAACAAGCAATTAAAATGTTTGAAGTGAACCTAAAACCACTACTTATGCAACCACCTTTGAAAGGCAAAGTAATACTTGGCCTAGACCCTGCATATCGTACAGGTTGCAAAATTGCAGTTATTGACGCAAATGGTACAGTGTTAGATACTACTGTTGTGTATCCAACACCACCACAAAGCAAAATTGAAGAGTCAGAAATTAAATTAAAATACCTTATTGATAAAGACAAAGTAGATGTAATTTCTATTGGTAATGGTACTGCTACAAAAGAAAGTGAAATATTTGTGGCAAATTTAATTAAGAAATTGGATAGAAAAGTGGAATATGCCGTTGTGAACGAAGCAGGCGCATCAGTGTACAGCGCAAGTAAACTTGGTGCACAAGAATTCCCTAACTTTGACGTTGCTCTTCGTAGCGCTGTAAGTATTGCAAGGCGTTTGCAAGACCCACTAGCAGAACTTATCAAAATTGATGTAAAATCTATAGGGGTTGGACAATATCAACACGATATGCCACAAAATAGACTTACAGAAGTGCTAGAAGGTGTGGTGGAAGATTGTGTAAACACTGTTGGTGTGG
>JAFZND010000162.1 GCA_017553065.1 Clostridia bacterium | reverse complement strand
TTAAGTAGTTTGATATTATTCCACCAGCATTGGCATCGCTTCTTCCTTTTTTTACAATATATACAGAAACCGGAGCCTTATCCTCGCCTTTATATTTATTTTCAATTTGCCTAGTTTCTCCACTAAAATTCCATACTGCTTTTGCGTAAATATCCGCACCATTATAGCAATCGTAGATGCTTAAACCCGATGAATCATCAATAGGCCCTATTCCAACAATACCGCCTATGTATGATGTTTGTGTACCAGGAGTTATCAACACATCATCTTGCATTTCATCATCTTCGCTACCTGCTTGAATGGTACAATTCGTTTTTGTTTCACAGTTGTATACCTCTCCTTCTTGACCCCAGGCAATAATTCCGCCAACTACAACCTCATTCCCTGCAACAACTAAAACCTTTGCGGTTTCCAATACACAGTTAGACACCTCACCACCAACAAGAAGTCCTAGCGCACCACCAAAGTATAAATTCTGAACTATACAGCCACCACCAGATGTTAGCTTTTCATTAATCTTAACATTATTTAAATTTATTGTGATATTTTTAATAAAACCATTGCTTAAATTTTCGCCAACAAGCCCGCCGAAATAATATGTTGCTGCTGTTGAATTCGCACCATTTATAGAATCGGCATTTATTTTGCAACCATACAAAGATTTTGCTTTTGTTGCAGTTATAGCCTTAGCACCATCTTCTATTTCTTTAGTTGTACCAACATAACCATAATTTTTTCCAACCAGCGTTCCAAAATAGCAATCATCTTCTGTGTGTGTGTATGTTGAATAATTGATATTTCCCGCAATTATAACACCAGTTATGGTTCCATAGTTTTCACCAATAATTCCAGTTGAATCATAAAGGGTTAAATTTTGGAATCTTAAATCATATAGTTTTGCATTAGAGTCCAAAACTCCAATTAAATTTTTCCCATTTTGTAATCCGTCTTCATCACATTTACCTAATTGCAAATTCATTATTGAGTGGTTTTGACCATCAATATTAATAAAGTCTAACTCCGATATTATACTACCGTCAGCCTCTAAAGTATTTTTGATACTTCCACGATTATTTTCACTATTAAATCCCATGTATCCAAAATTCATATGTCTTGTTATAACATAGTTTTTTAAAGCAGCGCTTGCTCCACTTTTCATTTTAATAAATGCAGTGGCAGTTGGCACAATCATAAATTTGGTATCCACTTTATTATTATTGTAGTACACATATTCATTTACTAACCCACTCTTATTTGCAGTTGTTGTATGTGGGTAAACATATGATGATTGCCTTACATAATCCAACCCTTCGAATTTGTTATATAGCACTGGATATTTAGCATTGTATTTTTCTTTGCAAGCATAATATCCACTTGTATCTGTTTTACCATATAAAACATCAACATTTGTGGTATCTCCAACAAAATAGTATTCTATTGCATCGGCCTCGTAAGAAACGCTTCCTTTATTTGTTATTTGTGTAAAATGATTTATCGTTTCTGATTCTGTTGATAAATTACCAGAAACGAATGGAGCAAATAATGAATAACAGGTAGATTTTATGGCACTACCATCACCTTCATTATAAGCAAATATATCAAAGCTTGAATCCGTATCGGTTGTTGCATAGCCACTAGCATAGCAGTAATCCATAACACCATTATTTGAATATACGAATCCACCAACACTTGTTTTTCCACCCAAATTGCTAATATGCATATTAGAGAATGAACCAAATATGTATCCATAATTGTTTTGTACAAATCCTCCAATTGCAGATGTTCTTTTATTAACACTTAAAACGCCATAGAATACAGTA
>JAFZND010000161.1 GCA_017553065.1 Clostridia bacterium | reverse complement strand
TGAACCGCTTGGTAATTCAAAAATCAGTTCTTTTTTAGATGATTGCTCAAATGTCCTTATATATCCAATAGTAATTCTTATTGCAATTGCTTTTATGTATATGATTACAATATCTTTAATAATAAGCACTGCAAATATACTTTAAAGGAGTGGTTATGAAAGCGTGGATATTTAGTGTGTGTGGCATTGTATTTTTAGGATTGATGGTAGATGTTATTTCTCCAAATGGTAAAACAAATACTTTTATAAAAAGTATTTTTTCCCTTATTTTTCTTTTTGTTTTGGCTAGTCCATTAGTAAAAATCGTAAATACAAAAATAAATTTTAGTGAGTACTCCTGGAATATGGATTCGGACTATATGGAGGTATTAAAAAATCAAAAAATAGCATCACTGGAACAAGGGATGATTGCTAAACTGCAAGAAAGTGGATATAGCAATGTTGGAGTGAAAATAGAAGGAATTTTGACGAATAATGAAATAAGTATAACAAAGGTTTATGTTATACCTCAAAATGAAGTTCTAACTGATAGTACTTCAAGCATAAATAATGGTAATACAATAAGAGATATTATTGCATTAACGCTATCAGTGGATAAGGAGGTAATTGTGTTTTAAGTGAATCAAAACAATGAAGAAGATTTAAAGAATCAAAACAAAAAATCATTACTCTTCAAATTAAAACAAAATGCCTTTATTAAGCAATTATTATCCATTAAAAACATCAAGCCTATTATTGCTATTATTTTGTTTGTAGTTGTTGCATTGGTTGTTATCAATATTGATTTTTCAAAATCTAAAACTACTACTGTTACAAGTGCAAAATCATCGGCAACTGATTATACATCTAGCAAGGCATATATTGATGATTTGGAAAGCAGACTTACATCAATACTGAGTGCAATAAAAGGTGCTGGACAAACAAGAGTGATGATTACAATAGAAAATGGGCCAGAAATAAATGTGGCAAATCAAACAGAAGAAAAAACCACCACGACAGGTAGTGGAAGCACAGTAACTGTCGTTACTAGTCCAATTCTTATAAGTGTAGCAGGGGAAGATGTGCCCTTGGTTATATCCGAAACTGTCCCAAAGATTCAAGGTGTAATTGTTGTGAGTACGGGAGCTAGTGATATACGCGTAAGATTAGATATGCTATATGCCATTCAGGCATTATTAGATGTACCAAAAGATAACATACAAATTTTCGCAGGTTCATAAATAATGGAGGTATAATATGACAAAGAAAAAGAAAATATTGATTATAGCAGGTTTTTGTTTATTGCTTGCACTTACAGGGGTATTAAATATTGTACTTAATACATCTGCAAAAACAATCGCAACAGATGTTGTTGCAACTACTAGCTTTTTTAATTCATACAGGCAAGATAGAACAGATACATACGAACAAGAAATGCTTTATTTGAGTGCAATTATTGAGTCGTCTAGTTCTAGCGCTGAAGCAAAAGCAAATGCAGAAGCAGAGCAAGCAAAAATTATTGCAAATATGAAATTACAAACAAACTTGGAAGGTTTAATCAAATCAAAAGGATTTGCAGATGTCGTTGTAAGTGCAATGACAAATAACATTAGTGTAATTGTAAAAAGTGCCACACTCACAGATGCAGAAGTTGCTAGTATTGTGGATGTAATTCAAGGCGAAACAAATTACACCATTGATAATATCAAAATTATTCCTGTAGAATAATTGCAAAAACTTGTCCCTTATGCTATACTTTAGTGTATAAACAAGGTGATTTAATATGGTAAGAAAGGATGCTAGTTATTTAAATAAGCCGGCTAAAGGTAGAGTAACCTACAACAGAAATATTGTGTTGTCCGTTATAAACCTTGCCACCAAAGAAATTGCAGGCGTAAGTTCGCTAGTTGCAAATTTTGGCTCTGCGTTTACAAGATGGTTTAGTCACAACTACTATGAAGGTGTGAAAATTAGTTACGGCGAGGACACTATGAATGTAGATATCTACATCAATGTATATTTTGGATACAATATTTCTGAAATTGCATATAGGGTTCAAGAGAACATTAAAAACAGTATAGCTTCAATGATTGATATAAAAATCGATCGTATCAATGTGCATGTACTTGGCGTTGATTTTCCTAAAGAAGAAGAAATAGTGTAAGTTTTATTAACCCTTGGAGAATTATCTCGAAGGGT
>JAFZND010000003.1 GCA_017553065.1 Clostridia bacterium | reverse complement strand
GATATCGAAATAAATGGCTATGATATTGCCAAACAACCTGTTATGGCAAAACAACAATTTGGTTTTGTGCCAGACCATTATGCTTTGTACGAAAAACTTACAGGTAGGGAATATGTCAATTACATTGCCGACCTATATGGCGTAAGCAAAGCAGACCGCGATGAACGCCTAAATAAATATGTAACCATGCTAGATATGACAGGCAGTTTTGATAATCCAATTCGCACATATAGCCATGGTATGAAACAAAAAATTGCCATTATGTCAGCACTTGTGCATGCTCCAAAATTATGGATACTAGACGAGCCACTAACTGGCCTTGACCCAACTAGTATTTATCAAGTAAAAGAGTGTATGAAAGAGCACGCAAAAAATGGAAATATTGTGTTCTTCTCATCGCACATTATTGATATTGTGGAAAAACTTTGTGACCGCATTGCCATTATTAAAAATGGTCAAATTCAAACAGTTATAACGCTTAAAGAGTTGCAACAACAAGGTATGACACTAGAAGAATACTATCTAAAGATTATCAACGATAAATCAACTCCACCACGCATGAAAGTGGGGGATGAAAACAAATTAAAAACAGAAAAGGTTGAAAAACCAGCAAAAGTAAAAACAAAAAAAGTAAAGGAAGCAAAATAAAGTAGCAATGAATAAATTCAAAACACTATTCGTCATGCAACTAAAAGAAAAGATAAACTTATCTTTTCTAAATAGCAAAAAACAAACCTTATTCAAGGTTGTTTTTGGCGTGCTCGGATTTGGTGTAATTACAGCTGCAGCATATCTAGTTTTATGGTTGTGTCAATACTTGCACTAGTTTAGTGCATCTGGCATTATTCCATTGTCAATTATTGCCACCATATACATTGTAATTTTTATATTAAATACATTCACTTGCACTGTAGGTCTTAGTAAAACGCTTTACTATGCCAAAGATAATCAGGTACTTATCACATATCCGGTAACATCCGACCAGTTGTACCTATCCAAAATGCTAGTGTATTACATTAGTGAAATAAAAAAGACATTCACATTTGCCACACCAATTTTTGTGGCATATGGTGTGCTATCTGGTTTTTCACTTCTATATTATCCTTGGATGATAATTATGTTAGTAATTCTTGCCGCAGTGCCCGTACTTCTTGGTGGATTGCTATCAATTCCTGCAAACTATGTAATTAAGTTTTTAAATAGGTTTCCACTTATCAAAGTGGCACTCCTTGTGGTGTTGCTAGGTGGTTTGGTGGTTGCTGTTGTCAAAATTATTGGCATGATACCAGAGAATATCAACTTAATTGAAAGTTGGCCAACAATATCCAAAGGTATTAGAAATTTCTTGCAGTTTATTACTAAATATTTCTATGCATTTTATGCTATCACATTATTTTTGTGTGGCAAAGTCACAGGCGTAAAAACAATTTTGTTCACAGAGTATTCATGGATTGTATTGCTAGTTGTTATTGGCACAATTTGCACATTACTTGTGCTAAATTATTTAATTTCACGACCATTATATCTCAAAATTGCATCACGCCAATTTGAGTTTGACAAAGTAAATGTAAAGCATCACAAACCAAATTTGCCACACGGCAAAGGATTTTGGTCTGCATGCTACTACGAAACATTGCGCAATATTCGAGACCCACATGTGCTATCTAGTGCAGTGCTAACTATTATTGCATGCCCAGTGCTTATACTACTTCAAAATGCAGTGTATGCTGCAATTAATACAAGGTTGGCGGGCAACAACTTGATTATTTGCTTTAATGTGCTTATCATACTTTTGTTTGCTACTGCAAACAATATCACAATTTCTAGTGCATATAGTAAAGATGGCGACGCACTATACTTAAATAAAACCAAGCCAAACAAACCTTTTGATGTTTTGGTACCTAGGTTAATATTCAACATGGTGGTAAGTTTAATTATAATACTACCATCTTGTTCAATCTTCATGGCGCGTGCTAAATTGGGACACATGGGCAATGTATTTTTGTTGCTTATGTTAATATTCATTACATTTGGTCATCTTGTTTGGAGTGCAGATATCGATTTTGTAAATCCTCAAAGTAACTTATATAAGCGTGAGGGTAGTAGTGTGGTTAGCGTAAACGAACTAAAAAGTACTATTCTTGCTTTTGCCATTAGCTTTTTGTCTTTTGGCCTCACATACTTCTTCCTTAGCGACGCAGGCAAAAATATTTGGCTAAAACTATGCTTATTTGCATGTATATTTATGGCAGTTCGCATTTGGCTATTCCTTTACAAAGCAAAAGTGTTATATAAGGAGATGGAACTATGAGAAAATCAGTTATATTTATTATCTCCATTATATACATCGCATCCATTGTAGTAGTTACATTTTTTGGAATGAAAATTCGTATGGACCAATTCCAAGTGTATATTTCCAAAATAGAAATAACTAGTTACGATCAAATTGTTAGCGGAAACAAATACCTAAGGGTAGAATTTAGTGAAATAGAAGAGACAAGCGTATTTATTACTTACAAATACGAGCCAAGTGATGCCACACATCCAGATGCAGTTGAATTTAGTTTGAGTAATGTTCCTACATATATCGATGAAGAAGATGGCGAAGAAAAACCATGTGCCATTATCACAAGCATGGGTGAACTACTATTTTATAAGCGCGCCAATGTGCTAGTAACTATCCGCACAACTGATGGATCTACCCTAAAAGATAGTGTGTTGGTAAGGTGTAAATAAATAATTTTATATATTTTGTGTATAATACAAATAAAAGTAAATGTTTATTTGTTTATATAAATGTTGAAAAACAAATAATTACAAAAGGAGAAAACAAAATACTTATGAAAAAATTTTGGACAATTGTTACTAGTTTAGTTTTAGTAGTTTGCTCAGTATTTTCACTTGCTGCATGTGGCAAAAAAGATGAAGCAGACAAAGTAACCAAAGTAAAGCTAAACAATGTACAAGCATTTTATCAAACTACAGATAGTCCTGCATTTGATGAAATGACACTCACCATTACTACATCTAAGAGTGGTGAATTAACACTTACCAAAGCTCAATTTGATTTGGCTAAAGTAAGTGAGGCAGCAGCTGATACAGAATTTGTATTATTTACAAGTGGTTTGCACGCTGAAACTCCAGGTGCATTAACTGAAGGCACATACAAATTTAGTGTGTATGTAGTAAGCTATGGCCAAACATTCACAGATTTCTTAACAGTTACTGTTACTGATAACTTAAGTGAAGGTTATGACCTTGTGGCATACTTAGAGCCAGAGTTTGTATCAGATTATAATGCACGCAAAGTTACTAGCGAAACTGATAGCTCAAAATTCTATCAAGTGGCAGATTATGAAGTTGGTGATGACAACCCATTCACATTCAAGCCAAGAATGTCTGTGGTAGACAAACTTACAGATGAAATTGTTGTACCAGATTACTTTAATTTAAGTGTAACAGTAAAAGAAAATGGCACAGCAGTTGGCAGTGAAGTTTATACTTACAGCAATTTTGGTTTCCAATTCACAAATGCAGCTGTGGGCCATATATACACAATTTCTGCAGTTCCTGCAGATTTCACACATGACGAAGATGGAGTAGCTGTAACACCTGCAACTCTTACAGTTACAGTGTGTGATGGCTACAATATTAGTCAAGAAAATGTAAAAGACCTTGGTCGTATGAGTTTGGTATCCAGCACATTTGATAGGTCAGCATATAGCGGAAGCGATAATCCTACCGGATGGCGTTATGTTGGTTCAGATAGTGAAGATATCTATTACGATCCAACAACACATACAACTAGATTAGATGGTAACTCATTTGATTATTGGGCAGCATACTATACCAGACTTGGTGTAACAGATGCAGCACCAGTAAATGGCATTTTCATTCATGGAAATGTATCAGTAAAACCTAGTGATTTACCAGATGAATTCTTCATTAGTGCCGATGAGGCAGCAGATGCAAGTGTTGGCAGTAATTATGAAGATTACAAGCATTTAATTGGCACACCTCGTGACTTTGCATTCTTATATGCACATTACATGGAAGGCGAAGCATTCACGTTTAATGGTAACTCATTTAAATTAGATTTCAGTGCTATTCCATTTGGTCTTACTAACAAAGATACTGGTATTACAGGCACAGGTTTCTATTATTCCAAAAATCAATCAAAGTATGCAGCAGGCCACACATCAATATTTAACTTTGTTGGCCGTGGAGACAACTCAGTATCCATACAAGCAACATTTAAAAATGTTGAATTAGTAGGAAACTTTAATCCTGAAAATAGTGCTATTAGTGGTGAGGAGGCAGATATGAAAGCATCTGGCTCATTAATTGGATTAAAGAGCATTGCAGCAACTGTAAGCACATCCAATTGCTTAGTTCGCAGTTGTTTGGTTGGATTGTATGCAGAATATAATCATGCTTATAATGGCATGGCACTAGTTCACTGCAAAGTGTATGACTGCTACAATTCTGGTTTGTTCACATGGCATGGTGAAAACAATACACTTACACATAGTGAACTAAAGCGTTTTGGTGGCCCAGCAATTTTCGTTGTTTGTGGCACAAATGATGATCAATCACCAGAAGCATTAGCTGACTTTACAATTGATGATGAATCTACAGTTGAGAGTTTTGTTGTTGGTGACGAAGTTTGGTTTATCTTAAATGGTGCTACAAGTGCAGCAGGCATGTTTACAGCAACAGGTGGCTTAAATGATGCATTGATGAAATCATATAATGTATCTTTTGTAATTGGTGGCAAAATCAATATGATGGGCTTGTTTATGGAAAGCAAAGGATTATTATCAAGTGATAATTTATTATATGGCAATATGTCATTTGGTGGTGCAGATGAACTTGGTATGGACTTACTACAATCTGTAGAGGATGCATATTACATTGGGCTATACAATGTATATATAGATGCTGAACAACCTGATGCAGCCGCTCAAGCATTATCACATGTTGATTCTATGACATATAAATTATTTGCTCAATATCATTCTGGAATTATTATCACTAATGAAGGTACAGTTGCTTTAGTTGGCCAATATACTGAAGGTGATCAAGCAGGTGCATTCTTTGTAGTAGTACTAGGACAATATGATGCAAATAGCAAAACAATTAACAGTTCGGATACAACAATTCATGGAGATACACTATATACATTCTTACCAACCAATCCAAGTGGTGGCGGTATATTAGTACTAGCATTACAAATTGAGCATTTAGCATAAGTATTTAAAATAACAAAAAAGACAACGAACAATCGTTGTCTTTTTTAAAAAAAATGAAGCTTACGTACGGGACTTGCACCGCTAACGCTATCACGCCTGGTGCTACCAAACACACCACCGAGGTGTTTGTCTTAACGCACACGTTCAAGCCCTTAGCAGAAAAATGGAGCTGATGACGGGACTTGAACCCGTGACCTC
>JAFZND010000160.1 GCA_017553065.1 Clostridia bacterium | reverse complement strand
GGACCCACTGATTAAGAGTCAGTTGCTCTACCAACTGAGCTAAGGAAGCAAATTTCAAAAGCAATGATAGTGTACAAGAAAACGATTCAAAAGTCAATATTTTTATTGCTATCATTTTAATTTTTATTATCGTTATGTTATAATTTACTATGTCATGGGAGGAAATGATATGGCATCAATATATGATTTTAAAGTAACTAGCATTACAGGTGAAGAAGTTAGTTTAGATAAATATAAGGGCAAAGTGTTACTAATTGTTAATACTGCCACGGGTTGTGGTTTTACACCTCAATACGAGGGCTTAGAAGAATTGTACAAAGAATACAAAGATAAAGGACTAGTAATACTAGATTTTCCTTGCAATCAATTTGGTCATCAAGCACCTGGTAGCAACGAAGAAATTGCGTCATTTTGCAAATTAAAATATGATGTGTCATTTCCACAATTTGCTAAAATTGATGTGAATGGTGAAAAAGAGCATCCATTATATACTTATCTCAAAAGTCAAAAAGGTGGCTTATTTGGTAAGGCAATCAAATGGAATTTTACCAAATTTTTAATTGATAAAGAGGGTAATGTGGTAGAGCGCTATGCACCTATTGCCACCCCTGAATACATTGGAGAAAAAATAAAGGAATTATTACAATGAAATACAAATATTATACACAAGGCACTTGTTCCACAGAGATAAATTTTGATTTGGTTGGCAATAAAGTAAGTAATGTAAGTTTTGTTCATGGTTGCAATGGAAATTTGCAAGCAGTATCACGCCTAGTGGATGGACTTACGGTAGACGAAATTGAAAGTAAATTAAAAGGAATAAATTGCAATGGTCGTGGCACATCTTGTGGTGACCAATTGGCAAGAGCTATTCGCAAAGCATACAATGGCGAAGATGAAAATGGAGTTATAAGATAATTTTGTTGCAAAAATATATTTGTCAAATAACTTTGAATAAAATAAATTAGCAAACAAATTAAATTATAAATACAGAGAATATATTTAAATACAGCGAATATTAAAAACATACATATATTATTTTTCTAGAGTTACAAAGTAACTCTAGTTTTTTATTATACCTAAAAAGGTAAGAAAGTATGTGTATTTAATAATGTTTTGTTTTCACTTGACACTATTTGGTAAATATAATAATATATACTATGTATAAAAAACTATGATGAAAGACACGACACACGCGTGTATAGCTTTAGAGAGTTGCTGGTTGGTGCAAAGCAATGCTAGATAGTGTGATGGTTATCACTTTCGGAGTTGTCAGCTGAAAAGTATTAGTAGGTGCGACCGGGACTTCCCGTGATAGAAGGAGCGAGTGATAGCTCGTGGCATAACAAGTGGTATTTGCTGTTACATGCAATCTTGTTTATGCATGTAATTTTTTTATATTTCAAAGGGGTATTTTATATGAAAAAAGTAAGTGCAACATTAGATTTTGTACCTATGGAAAAGAAATTATTGCAAACATGGGAAGAAGAAAAGTTATTTGACCAAATTGTTGCAAAAAATGTTGGTGGCAAACGTTTTAGATTCCTTGATGGCCCAATTACTGCAAATAACAGAGCAGGCGTGCATCACATGTGGGGCAGGGTATTAAAAGATTTGTATATCAAATATCATGCTTTAAAAGGTGAAACTTGCCAATATCAAAATGGTTTTGATGCTCAAGGTATGTGGGTAGAAGTAAATGTAGAGCGTGAATTAGGCCTTAATGGCAAGCCGGAAATTGTAAATTATGGTATTGACAAATTTACACGCAAATGTATGGAGCGTGTTAATTATTTTGCCAATGAAATTACAGAGCAAAGCAAACGTCTTGGCCAATTTATGGATTGGGAACACAGCTATTACACCAATACTGATGAAAATATTACATCAATTTGGCATTTCTTAAAAAAGTGCGATGAAAAGGGTTGGATTGTAAAGAAAAATAGGCCTAGGGTGTGGTGTCCACGCTGTGGAACTAGTCTTTCTGAGCATGAACTAAGTGATGCATATAGTGAAGTAACTCACACAGCAATATTTGTAAAATTGCCTGTAGTTGGCAAAGATTTTAGTATTATTGCATGGACCACAACACCTTGGACATTATGTGCAAATGTAGCATTTGCTGTAAGTGAAGATATGGATTATGTAATGGTAGCTGATAATGCAACAGGTGAAAAACTTGTACTTGGCAAATTTGCGCTATCAAAAATCAAAGACTACACAATACTAAAGGAATTCAAAGGTAAAGAATTGGTTGGCCTTGAATATGAAACATGTTTTCCAGAATTAGAATTTCAAAAGTTTCCACACAAAGTGGTTGCATGGGATGAGGTTGAAGAAGGTGAAGGTAGTGGTGTAGTTCATATTGCTCCTGGTTGCGGTGAAAGTGACTTTGACCTTGGTCAAAAACTTGGTCTTCCTGCAATTTGCCCAATTGATGAGCAAGGCGTAATGTTGCCAAATTGTGGTTTTATTGCTGGCAAAAAGACAACAGATGTTGTAGAAGACGTCGTTAATAGATTAAAGGCAGATGGCAAGCTACTTTATTCACACAAGTATAAACATAGCTATGCTCATTGCTGGCGTTGTAAAACAGATGTTGTGTACAAACTTGTGCCTACATGGTACATTCGCATGGATGAAATACGCCCACAATTACTAAAGGCAATTGATGATGTTGATTTTCGTCCTGATTATGCAAAAAAACGTATGGTTGATTGGCTAAATAATATGGGAGATTGGAATATTAGCAGGGCGCGTTTCTATGGATTGCCTTTACCATTCTATGTTTGCCCAAAATGTGGAAAATTGCATGTGATTGGCTCGCTAAAAGAATTGCGTGAGCGTGCAGTAAATCCAGAAGCAATTGATGCAATGCCAAATTTACATCGCCCATGGATTGATCAAGTGAAAGTAAAATGTGAATGTGGCGAAGAATTATCTCGTATTCCAGAAGTTGGTGATTGCTGGCTAGATGCTGGTATTACGCCATTTAGTACAAAGAAATTCTTTACAGATAAAGCATATTTTGATAATAATTTCCCAAATGAATTTGTTTGTGAAATGATAGAACAAATTAAATTGTGGTTCTATAGCACGCTTGTTATGTCTGTTGTGCTTACAGGCAAGGCACCATACGAGCGCATTATCACTTTCCAATATGTAAAAGACGAAAATGGTAATCCTTTCCACAAATCTGGTGGTAATTCATTGGAAGCAGATATTGTGGCAGATAAGACGGGCGCAGAAGCAATTAGATATTTGTATGCAGGTGCAAACCCCGTGTATGATGTGCGTTTTGGTTATCCATTAACTGATGAAGTACACAAAAAATTGCTTAGTTTTTGGAATATATATGTATTCTTTAATACTTATGCAGTACTAGACAATCCAGATATTGCATCACATAAGCCAGTATTTAGTGATATGTGTACAATTGATAAGTGGCTAATTAGCAGAGTAAACAGCTTTATTGCAAGTGCAGACGAAAACTACAAAGAATACAAAGTGTATAATGTTGTAAAGGAATTTGAAGATTTGGTAGATGAAATATCTAATTTCTACATTAGAGCAAATCGTAAGCGTTTCTATAATTCTGGCACAACTGACCAAATGGATGCATATTATTCCTTATATTACGCCTTGAAAAAGATTATTACAGTTATGAGTCCTATATTACCATTCCTAACAGATAGGATTTGGCGCGATTTAGTGTGTGAAATTGAGCCAAGAGAGGTAAAGTCGGTACATTTATCAATGTATCCACAAGTTGGCGATATAGATGCAAAATTGCTTGCACAAGTAAGCAAAGTGCGTGATATTATTTATCTTGCACAAAAATTGCGTAATGAACACAAAATAAAAGTAAAACAACCTTTGCAAACACTATATTTAAAATGTGATAGCGAATACAAAAAAGCAGTTAAGAGCTTTGAATCATTAGTTTTGGATGAATTAAATGTAAAGCAAATAGAATTTATCTCAAAAGATGAGTTTAATGATGAAAAACTTACACTTAATTTCCGTGAGGCAGGTGCAGTGCTTAAAGGTGATGTAAATAAAGTAAAATCATTACTTGAAAATGCATCTAGTGGCGTAATGTCAAAAATGGTTGCAGAGTATAAAGCAGGCAATGGTGTAAATGTTGGTGAATTTAAAGCATTATCATGTGATTTGTTCTTGCTAAAAGTTACACCAAAAGAGGGCTTTGCTACAGCAATACTTGATAACAACTTAGTTGCTCTTGATGTGAATATCACACCAGAGCTAATGCAAGAGGGTGTTCTTCGTGAAGTTATTCGTCAAGTGCAAGTTGCTCGTAAAGATGCGGGCTTTGATGTTGAAAATAGAATTAAATTGTTTGTAACTAGCAAAGACGAAGAAACTCAAAATGTAATTGATAAGTTTGTAGAAACAATCAAAAAAGAAACATTATGCGTAGAATTTGCTGATGGTGATAGCTTTATGTATGAAACTGATAGCGAAATTACCGGAGCTAGCGTTCATATCAAAATGTCAAAATTAAGATAATAAAAGGGCCAAAAATATGGCCTTTTTATTATTATAAAATAATAATAAATTCTATTTTGTATTTCGATATTTTTATGATAGAATTATTACTAGATAAGAGAGGTAAATATGAGAAAATTTGAGTCAGTAAGCAAAGAATATAAAAAGTATAATGATGATGAAGTTAAATTACCTGTAAGGGGAACCAAAACTGCTGTTTGTTATGATTTTTTCAGCCCTGTAGACGAAGTATTGCATGCAGGCGAGCGAAAATTAATATTTACAAATGTTAAGGCAAAATTTAATGATAATGAGGGTTTATTTTTGGCAGTGCGCTCTTCAATGGGTGCAAAAGGCATAATGCTTTCTAATGGAGTAGGTATTATTGAAAGTGATTATTATGGCAATCCTAGCAACGATGGCAACTTGGGATTTTTGCTATATAATACAAGCGATATACCTTATGAAATACACAAAGGCGATAAAATAGGTCAAGGTTTCTTTGCAAAATTTTTAACAGTTGATGATGAACAAGAAATCACAACTACCAGAAAAGGCGGATTCGGAAGTACAAACAAATAGTGGCATAATGCCACTATTTTTTATTTGAAAAAATGTATAAATATGCATAAAGCATAATAAAAATACAGTGTAGCATAAATTAAATTGTGGTCATATATATTAGTATGATTAACAAAAACAACTACATTGTAAATACGGCTAATATTCTTAAAAATGTTCGCACCATATCCAAAGTGGTTGGTGACAAGGTAAAGATTTGTGCCATCGTAAAAGCCGATGCATATGGTATGGGTATGACAAGTGTTGTGCAAACACTAAAAGGAGAAGTGGATTATTTTGGCGTTGCAAGTGTTGTGGAGGCAATGGCATTAAGAGTGGTTGACAAAATCACTCCAGTGCTTATTCTTGGCGAAGTGAATTTAGACCTTATTGAGTGGTGTGCAGACAATAGCGTTCGTGTGACTATTAGTAACTTAGAAGAATTAGATTATATTCAGTCGCATTTGCATGATAAAGTTTTAAGAATTCACTTGGCAGTAAATACAGGTCTAAATAGAATTGGATTTAGAAGTATTGTTGCGTTTAGGCGTGCAATAGATAAGATACAAAAGTCAAATGTAATGATACTTGATGGATGTTTCACACACTTTGCAACTAAAGCAAATGATGAAAAATTTATTGAAAATCAGCATAAAAAGTTTGAAAATTATATAAAATTGATGCCAAATGACTCAATTATCCATGATGCAAATAGTTATGTAACATTAAATTACAAATCATTTTATCATAATATGGTGCGACCCGGATTTGCAATTTATGGATACCACAAGTGTGACTATAAATTGTTGCCGGCATTAAAAATTTCTAGTGAAATTATAAATATTACAAATGTTCGTTCTGGTGAATCTATAGGGTATGACAGAACATATGTTGCTCCACATAATATGCGTGTCGCAGTTGTTCCTATTGGGTATGCAGATGGATTGGATAGAAGATTAAGTAACAATTTTTATCTACTTGTAAATGGACGCAGGGCAAATATTGTTGGTAATATTTGTATGGATGTGGTATTGATTGATGTTACATATATTCCTTATGTGTATGTTGGTAGCAAAGTTACTGTGCTTGGTGCAGATGGTGATGAATTGCTTACACCATATGATTATGCAAATGTGCTTTCCACATCGCCGTATGAAGTGCTACTAAAGTTTAATCATAAACGAATGAACTATAAAATAGTAAGTGAATAATTATACAAACTAGCAATTACTTAAAATGTGTGCAATTGCTAGTTTATTTTTTATGAATTTGTTATAATAATTATATGAGAATTATCGCAGGAAAACATAAAGGTTTAATTTTAAAAGATTTTGAATACTTAGGTATTCGTCCAACTCTTGATAGGGTGAGAGAAAGTATTTTTAATATCATCCAGTTTGATATAAATGGAGCAGAAGTATTAGATTTATTTGGTGGTACAGGCGCTGTGTCACTAGAATTTTTAAGTAGGGGTGCAAGTGTTACTACAGGTGATATTAGTGATGATGCATTAAATTTAATTAAACAAAATTTCAAAAAAGCAAAAGAAACACCAAATTTAATTAAAGGTG
>JAFZND010000159.1 GCA_017553065.1 Clostridia bacterium | reverse complement strand
CAGGATACAACTGTTAATTCTTATGGTATTCTTGAAATTCATGGTAGTGTGAATGAGGGTACAGGGGAACAAATTGTAAATCCTGTAAATTGCCAAATTTATGGTAAAATTTTAGTACCAACTGCTGATTATGAATTGTATTACAATAGTTCGGCATGGGCTAACTTTAGAGATAGACTTGTTACATCAATCAATCCTGTTGTCACATTTGTAAACACAATGGGTGGCTCGTTTGATGATGACACTACTGAATATGGTGGCGTAGTTGCAAATCCTGGTACTCCAACTTGTGATTATGATTCTGCCACATTCTTGGGTTGGTATTGGAATGATCCTACTCAAGATAATGCATCAGTACCATTCGATTTTAGTACCAAACTATATTATAACATTACTCTATATGCAAAATGGACAGGTATTCCTGCAGATAGATATTTGGAATATCAAGATAATGGCGATGGAACATATTCCATTGTTGGTTATGATGAAGAAGTAGAAAACTTTAGTGAAGTAATAATTCCTAGTTATCATCCAGACGACCATGGTAAAATTACACGCATTGCACCACATACATTTGATATGGCGAATATTCAGGCACTTGTATTTATTCCTGGTAGCGATATAAAAATTGACAACTACGCATTTATGAATTGCTATTCACTTACATCTGTAGATTTAAATGGTGCAAATTATATTGGTAATTGTGCATTTATGAATTGCAGTCGCCTAACAGAACTTACAATACCTGCAAGTGTAGCGTATGTTGGCAATAGTGCATTTGCAAACTGTACGCACTTAACTACTGTCACATGGGAAAGTGGCGACAATATTCTTGCTGGCGATTCTGGTGGATTTATTGATAGAGAAGGCAACATTGGCATAAACACATCAAATAATTCATTTAATCCAAATTATTGGACAAGTTGGTGGTCAGGTAAATATATAAATGGTGACTATAGTTACTTATATCAAACATCACTAGAAACAAATATTTTTGCAAACTGCAAACGACTAACAACTGTTACTTTGCCAGACAATATGTATGTGATACCTACACGTATGTTTAATAATTGCCCTACATTAACAACAATCAATTTAGGTGCTGATTTATATAGAATTGGAACACATGCATTTGAAAATTGTACTGCTTTACAAACTATTATTTTGCCAGATAATTTACAAGAAATTGGCAATTTTGCATTTGAAAATTGCGATTTGCGCACAATTACAATTCCATTGAATGTAAATAAGATTGGTTATAATCCATTCCTAAAGAACAAAAAAATGGAATATATCTATGTAGATAGTTTAAATGAATCATACACGTCTATGAATGGTATGCTTTGCTATATTGATGGCGATACATCATTTAGCTTGGTTGCTATGCCAGAAAAATTGGTTACAGCACAACTTGACTTTGATGAATTCGTAGAGCCATATGTTGATGACTTTATGATTTATAACTACGCACTTGCATACAATAACACAATTAAATCTGTTACATTCCCAAGCACTACACATGTAAGGTTGGGGCGTAGTTCATTCTATAATTGTGCAAAATTAGCTGTTGTAATGTTCAATAGTGAATATGTATATTTCCACTATGATGGTGACTATCAAGAAGCATTCTATGGGTGTAATAAATTAGCTATAGTAATGTTTAAATCTGAAGTATCTAGTGTTCCATCAGCAAATAGATTAAGTGATGTATTTGATCAACCATCAAATCAAATTACAGTATATGTTCCTACAAATAACTACGATGACTTTACATCTTCACAATGGGCAATGTTTACCATAGTGAAATTTGATGCTACAGCAAACGATATT
>JAFZND010000158.1 GCA_017553065.1 Clostridia bacterium | reverse complement strand
TTTATCTGCAGCTGAAGAAGCTATTGTTGCGATTTTTTCAGGTAATGAAGCATTTAATTTTTCAATACCAGCATCAACTTTAGAAATAGATGCAGCATCAATTTTAGTGTCTCCACCTTCTACAGAAGCTTTTGCAATAGATAATCCTTGAGCTTGAATAACTGCTTCATCTTTTGCAAAATTATTAGCATTTACTTTAGACCAGTCTGATATTTCTGAAAAACCCATAGCCTTAGCAGCTGCATTCCATGAATCTTTATCAGCACTTGTTACACTACTATCTAAATTACCCGAACTATCAAATTTAATCTTTTTAATTGCATCACAAAGCGATTGAATTTGACCCGCTCCAAATTTTGTTTCAGCATTTTTTAAATAGTTTGCCATTACAGGTTGTATATCAACTTTTGCACCATATTCATTAATATGTTCTTTTCTTGCATTTGCACGCGAGATATCACTTGCATACTTTGCCTTTTGTGCAGATGTTTTAAGATTCTTTTCTATTTCAGCATTATCATCATATGCAGGATTCTTCTCACTTGCTGCTTTTGCTGCTTTTGACATTGTATCACCACCAAATGCTTCAATAGTGCCAGCAGTCATGGTATTAAGTGCTTTACCCATACCAGATTGTTTGAAAAACATTCCTGGAAGTTGTGCAAATCGTTGATTTCGTGCAGCAGTTGCTGCTTTAGTTTCAGCAGTCAAAGAAGCCAACTCTGATTGTTCATCTGCAGTTAAGTTTTCTTTGCCAACCATGTGACCTGCACGAGATTTCATTTTAAGTTCATTTATGCGCTGACCGCGAGTATTTCCAGTGAGAGCATTTATGGCAGTTCCTATGCCAAATTTAGCACCTGCTACACCTGTACCTACAAATTGTCCAACTTTTCTACCTATTTTTGTTACACCCCTGTCTGAACCATCAGCTTTCTTAAATATGCCACCATGTTTATTACCATCTTTATCGGTCCAACCACCTGCACCTGCACGAATTGCTCCGCCAAAAGTGTGGCGCTTGCCATCTTTACCTGTATATCCAATATTACCTATTCCCTTACCAACACCTTTAGCCATTTTACCAGCAAGTGCACCAGCACCCATAGCAACCATTGCACCTTTACCTATAGCACCAGCAACTTTGCCAGTCATTTCGCTACCTTCTTTAAGTGCATCGCCTGCACCAATTAAGGATGAGATTGTGCTTGCCATCTCGGATACCATAAGGGCACCAACAATAATCATAAGTGCTCTCACAGTTGCATTTACTAGTGTGATAAGTGGAGGCATCATAACATATAATACACCACTAATAGCACCCACAGCTTTAATATTCATTTTTGGATCAAATAATACAATATTGTCAATTGCACCAACGATAACGAAATACAAGTTAAGTGCAACTATTACACCATATGCGGAAAGCACTGAAGATACAAACTGCGTACGCCAACTTTGGAATGCTTTACCACCATCAAGTGGCCAAATACCAATGATACCTGGTGAAATGATGAATAACATAGTTGCTTTGTACATACGTTTAATCATACCAAATGTTGCCTTGAATAATGTGAAAATACATAATGCAAGACCAACATATAGTATCAAGTAATTGATGTCAGCCATGTTATAATAACGTAATACTGCAACTGGATTATCATACGAGAACCAAACATTTTTTGTGTTACCATTCCAGAATGTATCTTTAATTTCAGCATCGGTAATACCCAATTCATCTGTATTTAGCCATACAGGGCTACCACCACCAAGAACGCTGAGTAAACTACCTTGTGAGAATGCATTGTCAATCATTACTGCTGCATTTTCACTATTTGTAGATGGATCACCTGAATCATTTGGTTTAAATAAGGCATTATCTAACCTAGAATCATAACTATTTGTATCGACGTGGTATTGTACCTTAAGATTAAACGATGCACCATCCAGTAAGTTTTTATACACACCAATTGCCTGATTTGTCTTAGTTCGCTGCCTTACACCATTGGCATCGTTTGCAGCGGCAACGAACACCGAGCCGGCAACTGTACGAGCACCAGCAGCCGATGTAGCCACGTCAATTGCTTTTAATAAATAATTTGCTACAATGATACCAAATACACATGCAACAGGCACAATGAAGAAATATGCAAATGCCTTTAATGCAGTGCCAAGAATAGTACTTTTGTTATTTTTGCTACCTTCTGTGGTGTACTCTGTGCGAATCATTTGAACAATGGTTGTGATAATGAGCAACACAATACCAACAAGAAGCATAGCCATAAACACTTGTAACACAGTTTTATTTGTTATAAGTGAAAGTAAAATATCTTCCTTTTGTTCTATTAATTGACCTGATGCGGTCTTAATATATGTAGTCTCCAAACCT
>JAFZND010000157.1 GCA_017553065.1 Clostridia bacterium | reverse complement strand
AACAATAGATAAAATTATTGCTAATAATTTTTTTGATGATTTTGTCATACGTAAAATATCTCCTTTGTTTTACAATTAGAGAATAACAATTATGTAAATAATTGTCAAAGTTATTTGGATAATTTTCAAAATTTTTATCTTGAGTATATATAACACATTTATTTTGTGCAACATGTGCTTAATTATTTTTGTAAATTGTGTGAGTGGTGGTATAATAAGCGTGTTATGGGAACAATTGATTATGTAATTTTTGGTGCACTAATTGCATTGACATTTGCATTTGGTCTTGTGTGGATTGTCACCAAAGGGAAATTTATTAAATACAATAGGGAGTTAAGTGCCCAAGAAGAGGCAACACTTCGCATGCGCAGTATTGTTGCAGGAATATCATTTATTGGCATTTCTGTGATATTATCTGTATCTATGGTGGCAATGCATTTTGGCATTCAATGGCTTATGATAACTTGCTTTGTGCTCACATTACTATGTTGCTTGTGCTTTATTGTGGTATCAAGACTTATATACAGGAGAAAAAGATGATAAAAAATGAAACATATTTAACACCAGAAAATATTGGCAAATTTCAATCTAGATTACTTGTTAGAACACAAATATTCACGCTTATTTTGTGTATAGTTGTTGTGGCATGTGGAATTGTGGAAATTGTGCTTAAAGATTATGCATTTGGCATATTTTGCACGGTGTTTGGTACTGCATTTTTTCCAATAATCTTATATATTCAAAAACTTACCACCAAAAAGACAGTGAAAATGATTAGTCAAGGTGGCATGGTAAAAAATGTATACGAATTTGATGACAAAGGCGTAACAGTGGTAACATATAGGGGCGAAACAAAAGCAGGCGAATCAGTGGTGGCATACGAAGACCTTTATAGAATAGAAGAGCGCGACAAATATTACTACATATATGTAGCCAACAACCAAGCATTTATTGTAGACAAAAGTTCATTTACCGAAGGTACTAGTAGCGAACTTAGCATATTGCTTGCCACACATATGGGCGAAAAATATGCAGTGAAGCTAAGCAAAAAGTTGATACAAGAAAATAAAAAGGCATAATAACGAGTTGCGATAAACATAATCGCAACTTTTTTGTTGCAATTGGGGACATATATAGCAAAATTGCTTTACTTGTACCAAAACAATAAAGTATAATAAATGTGTTACAGATAATGTAACATTTTTTATTTAAAGGTGATTTATGAAAAAAGAAACAAAACTCAAAGTGGTTGTAATCACTGGTGCTAGCAGTGGAATAGGACTAGCAACTGCAAATTACTTTTGTGAAAAAGGGTATGTGGTGTATGGTATTGCACGAAGTGCAAAAGAAAAAGTTAATGTAAAGTTTAATTATTACCAAGGTGACATTTGTGATAGCGAAAAAATGCAACAAATTGCATCTGAAATACACAAAAAAGAAGGTAGAATTGATATTTTATTTAACAATGCAGGATTTGGAATTAGTGGAGCGATTGAATTTACAGATAAAAGCAAAGTGCAAAATCAATTTGATGTAAATGTTGTGTCTACAATAGATATGTGCAAGATATATTTACCATATTTGAGAGAAAGTAAAGGTAAAATAATTATCACAACTTCTGTTGCGGCACCTGCAGCAATACCACTTCAAGCATGTTACAGTGCCACAAAGGCCGCATTAGAAAGTTTTGCTCTTGCTTTATCAAAAGAAGTAAGGACTCAAGGCGTAAAAGTAGCATGCGTGCGTCCGGGAGATATACAAACAGGATTTACTGACGCAAGAATTAAGAGTATGCAAACAAATGATGCGTATGGTGACTTTGTAAAAAATAAAACAGACAAAATGGAAAAATCTGAGCGTAAAGGCATGCAACCAATCGCAGTGGCAAAACATGTGTATAAAATTGCTAAACGCAAAAATCCACCACTTATTTCATCAGTTGGGTTTGGTTATAAATGTATTTCTTTATTATTAAAAATTGTACCGGTAAGATGGTCAAACTATTTGGTGTATAAATTGTATTAGGAGTAATTATGAGTAGATTAGATTTATTTGAAAAAGCATACAGACAACAAATATATGATGTTGTCCGTGACAAAGGTATTTATCCTTACTTTCATGAATTAACTAGTGGGCAAGATACCCAAGTGGTTATGGAAGGGGTAGATACAATAATGATTGGTTCAAACAATTATCTTGGATTTACTAGTGAGCCAAGTGTTATTGAAGCAGGTGTGGATGCACTTAAAAAATATGGCACTGGGTGTAGTGGTTCAAGGTTTTTGAATGGAACACTAGATATACATGTAAAGCTAGAAAAAGAGTTAGCTGAATTTTTGCATAAAGAAGCTTGCATGACTTTTTCTACCGGTTTTCAAAGTAACCTGGGTATCATTAGTGCAATAGCAGGACGCAACGATGTGGTGCTTTGTGATAAAGAAAATCACGCAAGCATATATGATGCAATAAAGCTTAGCTATGCCAAGATGATTAGATACAACCATAGTGACATGGAAGATTTAGAAAGCAAACTAAAGGAAGTTCCTGACACAAACGGCATACTTATTGTCACAGACGGCGTATTTAGTATGAGTGGTGAGATTTGTAAACTACCTGAGATTGTTAAGCTTGCAAAAAAGTATGGGGCAAGAGTGATGGTGGATGACGCGCATGGTCTTGGCGTACTTGGCGAGCATGGCAGAGGTACAGCAGAGCACTTTGGGCTAGAAAAAGAAGTAGATATAATAATGGGAACATTTTCAAAATCTCTTGCATCTCTTGGTGGATATATGGCGGCCGACAAACGAATGGTTGATTATGTAAAGCACACATCAAGGCCATATATATTT
>JAFZND010000156.1 GCA_017553065.1 Clostridia bacterium | reverse complement strand
CCAATTGACCATTGTGCTGCACCACCTGTTTTGGTAATTGTAGGTGTTGCAAGTTTGATTATGGTATATTCATCACTCAACTTACCTGTGATATATGCAGTTGTGCCTTGCTCGATATCTATGCCATCATCACCAACCGCATACACTGTGACCACATAACTGCCACCATCCAATTGTGATGGAAGTGTATGTGATAATGTGCTTGCATCTAAGTTGTAATCATTAGATTGCTCGCCGTGTGTAATATTCAATACATACCCTGTTGCATTGTCTACTGCATCAAACGACACAACATTATCTACACCTTTTGTAAGAGTAATATTTGTAGGTTTTGCAAGTCGATTTAATCTAAACTTTGGTGTCAAACTTGAATTAAAGAATCCTTCTTTGCTTGTGAACAATGTAAGATTTACACTGCCTGTAAATTCTTTAATTACATTTGTTTGTGCTTTTGAAGTAGAACTTGGGGTTGAGCTAGAACTATTGTAGGTGTTGATATAGTAGTCCACTCCATCCAATGCATCCCATGTGAGCACACCATCTTCTACTCTTAAGTTTGCTACTGTGTTTAGTCGTGACACATTAAATTCGTATGGCTCACTATTTACATATCTTACATTGTTGCCAACTGCCACAATGCCAAATGCGTTTTCGCCATCTACTAGTTCGTTGTCTAAAACTTTGTAACTAGTTGTGTTAAGATTTTTATTTGAACCATTTACTGACAACACATATCCTGTGGCATTTGTGATATTTTCCCATGAAAGTGTGCTTGTTGAATTATTTAAATTGTAACTACTTAATGTAGCAAGTTTTGTAAAGTTGTACACATTACATCTGCTTTCGGTAGATTTTACATAATTTGTGCTGCGTGGAACCACTTTTACAGTATGTGCGCCAGCAACAAGATTGTGCATACTTGTTGTATCATCAATATTTAAATCAATATAAGTGTAGCCGCCATCAGTTGTCACTTTTTCTGACAATGTGGAAAGCACAACTTGATTGTTGTCAATTGTAATGATGTAGTTTGAAGATTCGCTAGGTGTCATATTTGCAATGCTTGCAAATTTAATTACACCCTCGTTACTTATTTCTTGAATAGTTGTGTAATTTAATTTTGTAAACGCAGTGCTTGCTGGTTGTTGTGTAAGAATTGCACTTGCAAATGGTGTATTGTTTACTGCAAGCACTCTTGCATACACGCTGTATGTACCACCACTTGGTAATGCTTCACTTTCGCTCAAATCATGAGTTAGATTGTTTTGTTTTTCTTCATCAGTAAGTCTAATTGTTTTTACAACATTGCCACCTTGCATAAAGTACAATTCATAAATGAAGTTTTTCACATCTTCTGGGCTATCTACAAGAGGAATAAGTGTGCTCTTGTCAACAATTAATTTGCTATCGTTCACTTCTAAGGCAATATTATCTAATTTTGTAAAGTCAAATGTTGCAACAGAATGACCATCACTAATGGTTGTTTCTTCATTGCCCATTGATTGAATTGTCATCGTGTATTCACCAGCACCAAATGCTGTAGGAATAGTATATGCTTCTGTGCTTTCATTTGAATTTACAGAATCAATTTCCACATTGTATGCGGATGCATTTGTTACTCTATCCCAGATAGCAACTGTATCCACTGCCTTTTCACTAGTAAGGCGAATGTTTGTAGGAGCATTAAGCCAAGTAATTCTGCGTGTTTCAGATTTTGCGCTTGGGACATAGAACACCGTTGTACTACTTCTATCGCTTGTGGCAACAATGCTTACTGCAAATTCTCTGTTTGTATTTAATAATTCATATTGATTCTTCAAATCAATTGTGGTTGCACTTTGTTCAACACTCTCATCATTGATATGCACTGTGTAACCAACTGCGTCTTCCACCTCAGTCCATGTCATCACACCATTTGATACACTTGAAATTGTTGGTGTTTCCAAAATGTATACTGCAATGTGGTCTGAATATTCTTCAGCATCTTTATAGTGAACCGTGTCACCCTTTGCAAGTACTTTAATATCATATTCTACACCTGCAACAAGTGGAAATTGTCCATCTAGAGTGCCTGTATAGAAATTTGATGTTGTTTCACATTCTTCGCCATTTACAGATACGGCATATTTACTTGCACCTTCAATGGCATCCCATTCTATTCTTTCTGTGGTGAAATTGTATTTAAGCCCTGTAACTTTATTTAATGCTTCTGGATTTGGTTGTACATCTACAGATATAGCAGCAGTGTAACCACCATCATCTGTAGTAACTCTTATTTTGATATCTTCATGTTTAAGTTCATTGTATTCTAGCACCTTAAATGTTCCTGTGCCGGTGGCACCTGTTGTCGAAGTGTTGCCCTCTACTTTAATAATGGAACTATCACTTGTACTAAATGTAACTTTGGTGTTGCTGGCCTCTGCAGGTTTAATCTCGTATGAAAGAGTAATTGTGGAACCTTCAACAGCCAATATGTGACTATCGTCCACAATTTCTATTCCAGCGCCCGCTTGAACTTGTGCAGTAACTACATGCACAGCAATGTTGCTTGCCTTAGAGCAACTACATGCGCCAAGAAGCGCTGTCGCTAGCATTCCAAATAAAATAACTGAAAGAGTTTTAAATTTTTTCATACAATTCACCTTTTCCATTTTAGTTATTTTAGCATAGCTAAATGGTTATTCACAAATGATTGTTACGCATAATTTATAAATATTGGAAAATATTTATATGGCAATTATTATTACTACAAGTGCCAATTAACTAGTAATTTGCACTTTTAATATGTGGAAAAAGTAGCATTTTATCTCATTTTTTTAAACATTTATTTGTAAAAATAAAAAAATATTGATATAATTCAAATTGGCAAATGGAGAACTTATGATAAACATTGTATTGGTAGAACCAGAAATACCACAAAACGCAGGCAACATTGTGCGCACTTGTGCAGCAATTGGTGCAAATCTTTATATGGTAAAACCACTTGGCTTTGAAATGGACGAAAAACACTTTAGGCGCGCACACCTGGATTACAATTTGTTGGCACATGTGTATGTGGTAGATTCTATAAAAGAATTATGGGGAAAATACCCAGATAAGGCATTTTTTTATGCATCCACAAAATCTAAAAAAACATACGACGAAGTACAATATCCTGCTGATTGTTTTATTGTGTTTGGCAAAGAGAGCTATGGCTTAAGCGAAACCATATTAAAAAACAATTATGACAGGTGCATTCGCATACCAATGATTAAAGGTGCAAGGTCATTAAATTTAAGTAATTCTGTGGCAATAATTGCATACGAAGCAATGCGCCAACAAGGGTTTGAAAATTTACAAAACTTTGGCGAACTTACAGGCAGGATTGAATTAGATTAAAAAATATTTACATTTGTAAAATTTTATAGTATCATAATAATAGATAGTAACTTGAAGGGGGTAACGAAATATGTTGATTCTCGGTAGATTTAGTAAGGTATTTGAATTGTTGGGCAAGATTGGTGCATTCTTCACAGTAGCACTTATTGGCATTATTTATTTTAATAATGGTGTAGTACATTTTATTGGTGCAGACACACTAAAAGTAATGACTGTAATTAAAGAATATGCAGTGCTATTTACATTGGTGCTTGTTGGCCTATCAGTTGCAAGCAAACGCGGACTAATTATATTTGTAGTATGGTGCGTACTTGCAGCACTTGCAATAGGATTTAGTTTCCCAGCAATTATCAATTTGTTTAAATAAGAAAAACACCCTAGATTTAGGGTGTTTTTTGTTTGAAAATTACTTGAAAAAAGGCGCAAAGATACGCCTTTTATTTTAAGTTTTACTGAATTGAGAGTTGTACAAGGCATAATAGAATCCTTTTCTTTCAAGCAATTCTTTGTGTGTACCTTGCTCTATTATGTCGCCCTTATTCATAACCAAAATCATATCACTATTTACAATAGTTGATAATCTATGTGCCACCACAAAACTCGTGCGTCCTTCCATCATTTTATTAAATGCTTCTTGGATGGCAAGTTCTGTACGAGTATCAATATTTGATGTTGCCTCGTCTAGTATTAACATTGGTGGTTTGGTCAACATAATTCTTGCTATGCATAGTAATTGTTTTTGACCTTGTGACAAGTTGTCACCACTCTCTGTAATAACTGTGTCATATCCATCTGGCAATGTTTGAATAAAATCATGCACATTAGCCATTTTGGCTGCTGCAATCACTTCGTCCATTGTTGCATCTGGCTTGCCGTACGAAATATTATCTCTAATTGTACTGCTAAATAGCCATGTGTCTTGTAATACCATACCATACTTGCTACGCATGCTTGCGCGTGTAAGTTCGTAAATAGATTTGTCAGTAATTTTGATATCACCTTTATTTACATCATAAAAACGCATGAGTAGGTTAATAAGTGTAGATTTACCACATCCGGTAGGCCCTACTATAGCCACTCTTTGGCCAGGACTTACTTTTAGATTTAATCCTTTTATAAGTGGCTTGTTTTCGTTGTATCCAAAGTAAACATCGTTAATTTCAACTGAGCCATCACATTTTGTGAGCACAGTATTGTTTTCGTCGCTTGGTTCATTACTTATTTCAAGTACGTCAAACACACGGTGTGCAGATGCATAAGCTTGTTGCAAATCAGACACAATATCGCTTACTTCATTAAATGGACGAATGTATTTGTTTGCATAAGCAAGCAACACAGAGATACTACCAACTGTTAGCAATCCATCCAATGCATACATACATCCCATTACTGCCACAATGGCATAAATAATACCATTTATAAATCTTGAAGTTGGTCCAGAAAGTGTTGAATAATACAATGCTTTTTCGTTTTGGTATGCCAATTCGTCATTATGCTTTGCAAATGCTTCACAACTTTCCTCTTCGTAATTAAATGCAATTACTACCTTTTGGTTTCCTATCATTTCCACAATGTTACCACTAAGGTCGCCAAGTGCTTTTGCTTGCTTTCTAAAGTATTTATCCGATTTAAATATGATAATGCCTGTTACAAGTAGTGATATTGGGGTCAATCCTACAATTAGTCCTGCAATGGCTGTGTTTACATTAAACATATATACAATAACAAGCAAAATTTCCATTATTGCATCAAATCCAGATGTAATACCTTCCAAGAAACCATTTGTAATATTTTCAACGTCGGTAATCATACGGCTTTGCAAGTCACCATGTGATGAGCCGTCAATATATTTTAGTGGTACTTTATTGAATTTTTCAAATAATGCAGTACGAATATCTTTGTCTGTGCGATACGACATTGTATTTTCAAAAAATCCTAGCAACCACTTAAATACTGCATAACCCACTGTGGCAAGAACTAAGTAAATAATGTATTTTTGCAATACAGCAAAATCTACTGCTCCCTTGCCAATCATGCTGTCAATTGCCTTACCAGATATAATAGGAATCAATAGTTCGCAAATGGAGTTTACCACTGAGCAAAGCAATGATAACACTAGGAATATCCAATGCTTTTTAGCAAATCCAAACAAAGTGCGTAGCACTTTTGCTCTCTTTCTAGATCTACTAATCTTTTCAATACGAGGTGATGGCTTATCAATAATAATACCTGGATCAGTAATCTTACCACGCATTGT
>JAFZND010000155.1 GCA_017553065.1 Clostridia bacterium | reverse complement strand
TACAAATTCTTGTATGGAATGAGGAAGTATTAGTTTAATTAAAATTTGCCATTTGTTTGCGCCCATACTTTTTAGTAGCATAATTTTATCTTTGTCTACCAAGATAAACGCATTTAGCATACTAATGATTGTAATAACAATCATAATTAGTATATCCATGGCAAGAATTGCTTTTGTTCCTACGCCAACCCAAATTATCAATATTGGTCCAAGTGCTATTTTTGGTAAACTATTTAGCACAATAATGTATGGCTCAACAACTTTTCTTACATTTTCAAAACTCCATAGTAATATGGCAATTATTGTGCCTGCAATTGTGGCAATAATAAATCCAAGAGTTGCTTCGTACAATGTAATTAGAGAGTGGCGTAGCATATTGCCTGTGGCAAATAATGATATAATTCTATTTGCAATTTTGCTAGGGCAAGACATTATAAATGTATCTATTACATCAAATCTTGCAAGTAATTCCCACACACCAATAATTGATATAAGTAAGGCAATTTGCAAAAATAATATAATTGCTTTCTTTCTATTTTTTATTCGAACATATTTTATATAACCATCGCTGTAATTTGGCTTAAATTCATTACTTTTCATTATTTAATTCCTTCCAAATAATATCAAAATATTTTGATACATTTTCACTTTCTCTTCTTTTTAATGGGGTGAGTGATTTATCAAAATCCATTTTGTGAATATTTTTTACATGTGCTGGTCTATTTGATAGTACTATTATTTTGTCACTCATAGTTATTGCTTCGGTTATATCATGTGTTACAAGAATTGATGTGATATTTTCTTGTTTTAATATTGTGTGTATATCGTCACACACATTAATCCGTGTTTGAAAGTCAAGTGCGCTAAATGCTTCGTCTAGTAACATTATTTTTGGGTGTAATACCAATGTTCTTATTAGGGCAACGCGTTGTCGCATTCCGCCAGATAGTTCATGTGGATGTTTGTCTTTAAATTCCCACAATCCATATTTTTTAAGTAGGGTATTTGCATATTCAATATTTTCTTGTGTGTTTTGATGAGTTATCTCCAAACCAAGCGTAACATTTTTAAATATCGTACGCCACTCAAAAAGTTGGTCTTTTTGAAACATATAACCAATAAAATTATCTTTTGTGTCTTTATTTATTTGAGTTATATCCACACCATTTAAAAGAATATTGCCTTTTGTTGGTGTTAGTAGTTTTGAGATTAGTGACAATATAGTTGTTTTGCCACATCCAGATGGTCCAACAATTGATAAAAATTCGCCTTGATTTACGTCAAAATTTACATTTTCTAGTGCAATTGTTTCACCTTTGTCGCTATAATAATTCAAACACACATTTTCAAACTGTAGTACTTTCATTTGTTCACCTTTTAGTTTAGAAATTTGTGTTATTATCTAATGTGATAACATTTCATAATATTGCAATTTTCTATTTTTTTGTGAAATTAACAAATTTAATAATTTTGAAATATGATAATATAGTGATTTTTTATTTTTTGGGAGGGAAATATATGAAAAAATTTTCACTATTTTTGGTGGCCTTATTACTTACTTTTTCTTTTGCAATAACTGGCTGTGGCAAAAAAGACAATGTGATACGCGTAAATGAAGTAACACATTCCATTTTCTATGCACCATTGTATGTTGCAATAAACAAAGGTTATTTCAAAGAAGAAGGGCTCACCATTGAACTTACTAATGGTGGTGGTTCTGATAAAAGTATGACAGCTTTGGTTAGTGGGGCAGCTGATGTAATATTGGCAGGTCCAGAAACAAGTGTGTATGTTGCTGCACAAGGCAAAAAAGATCAACCTATGATATTTGGCCAACTAACTCGTTGCGATGGCTCATTTATAATTGGTAGAGAAAACATTGAAAACTTTACACTAAATGATTTATCTGGCAAAGAAATTATTGGTGGCAGACCTGGTGGAATGCCTGCAATGACACTAGAACATGTTGTGCGTCAAGCAGGTGTACAAAATGTTACATTCAATACAACTATTGACTTTAACAATACCACAGCTGCATTCCTTGGTGGCACAGCAGATTTTGTAACAGCATTTGAGCCACTTGCTAGCGATATTGTAGCACAAGGCAAGGGTTACATTCTTGCATCAGTAGGTGAGATAGCTGGCAGTGTGCCATACACCGCATTTATGACTACATCTAGCTATTTATCAAAAAATTCAGATAAGCTAGAAAGTTTCCTTAGAGCAATACAAAAAGCATATGATTTTATGACTAGTTCTACTACTACAGTAGATGATGTCGTGGAGGCATTGTATCCATCTTTCAATACAAGTTCCAAGGCAAGCATCAAAGCCGCAGTAATATCATATACAAGAATAAATGCGTGGAATCAAACACCTGTAATGACAGAACAAAGTTTTAATAATTTAATTGAAATTCTTACAGAATCTGGCACGCTTACCACAACAGTAGAATTTAATAAAATTGTTGATAACACAATTGCAAATAAAATTGCTAAATAACAAAGAAAATTCCACTACTATTCAGTAGTGGATTTTTTTGTAATAGTGCAAGTTTAGTATATTACATACTTGTATTTTAAAAATATATTTGCTATAATAATACTATCTTAAAGAGAGGTACATTGTATGAACAGTATGTTACTTGGCGTTTTTGATGAATTTGTAGAGTGGATTTCTTGGACACCTGTTATCATTGCATTAAGCTTGGCAGTTGTTGGTCTTGCACTCGGAGTTCTTGCTCGTAGAATTGCAAGAGTAATTCGCAAAACAAACGAAATAGATGATAAGGATAGAGCACTTATTACCATTAAAGTTTTCGCAATCATTTTGTTGTTTGTGGCAGCTTTAATTATGATACTTATGTAAGGACTAATTTGAATTATGGAAAAAAAATACAATCCATTAGTTTTTGAAGAGCAAATTTATCAAAATTGGCTCGACAAAAACTATTTTTATGCAAAAGTAAATAAAAAGAAAACACCATTTACTATTATTATGCCACCACCAAACATTACTAGTAAACTTCACATGGGGCATGCATTTCAACAAACAATTCAAGATATAATCATTAGGCGCAAGCGTATGCAAGGATACGAGGCCTTATGGCTACCTGGTACTGACCATGCTGCTATTGCGACTGAGGCAAAAGTTGTAGAGAAATTGCGCAAAGAAGGTTTGAATAAAGAAGATATTGGCAGAGAAGAGTTTGGTAAGCATATTCAAGCATGGTATACACTATACAAAGATACAATCATGAATCAATTCAAACGCATGGGATATAGTTGCGATTGGTCCAAGGTTGCATTTACTATGGACGAGCAAAATTGTCGTGCAGTAAGAGAAGTTTTTGTAAGGTTATACAAAAAAGGTTACATTTATCGTGGTAAACGCATAGTAAACTGGTGTCCAACATGTAAAACAAGTATTTCTGATATAGAAGTAGAGTTTGAGCCAAATCATGGCCATTTATGGCATTTGCGTTATCAAATAGAAGGCACTTCTGATTATATTGAACTT
>JAFZND010000154.1 GCA_017553065.1 Clostridia bacterium | reverse complement strand
GGATGTAAGATTAGAACAGCCATATATTGACCAATCATTTATGCTTGTGAGACTATTAGAAAGTTTAATTAAATTTACGCCACCATTGTTTGCTAGAAAAAAAGAATCAATTTGTGTAACACTATCAGGAAGAATTACTTCGCTTACAGATGATGTGTCCGCCAAGAATAAACTACCAATTCTTTTAAGAGTACTTGGGAAATTGATTTTGGTTAAACTATTCATTCCAATCATAGCAGCATTGGAAATACGCTCTACTCCTTCTGGAATTGTGAATTCACCAGATAAGCTACGTGGAGCAAGCACAAGAGTTTTCATATCCTTGGTGTAAAGAATATTATCTACCACAGTAAAATATGGGTTTGCTGCATCACAATCAATATTTTGCAATTGTTTGGAATGAATCAAATATCCATACACAGAATCGCTTGTGCTACCAAAGTATTGCAAGTTCTTAGGAATATTTAAATACTTAAGAGCTGAGCAATTGCGTAAAGCATTTGCTTCAATTGTTGTAAGACTTTCTGGAAGTTGGATATATTGCAATGAATACATGCTGAATGCATGACTACAAATTTTTGTTACTTGGGAATTTGATGCAAAGTAAACTGTCTTTGCTGTTTTGTTTTGGAAAGCATTAGTACCAATAGTAACTACTGGGTCGCCATCTATATAGCTAGGAATTACAAGACCATCAAGTGTTGCATAATCATCTTTTAAACCTGTGATTGTAACAGTACTTGTGGAAGAATCTACTTCATAATTATATACTTGAGTCCAATCTTCAATAGATGCCGCAGCAATTGTGTGTACTGCATTATTTTCAGGACTTGTGTAATGCGTAGTAAACGCAAAAACACTTATGACGGATGCAACCATCATAAGTATGCCCAACAAATAATATTTAGTTTTGTTTATTGGAGTGATTTTTGTAATCTTGTTTCCCATAATCCAACTTTCCCATTAGTCAAAAATTATTTTGCGCGCGATTTGTAAATTTATTTATATATAAATAAAAATACCTCGTTCGCTTTCATTATACACAAAGTGTATACCCACAGGCAAACAAAATGACAATGTTTTTCAAAAAATGACAAGGAATTTTTTATTTTAGAAACAAAAAAAGACACCTAAAAGGTGTCTTAATTAACCAAAATTATTCTGATTTTTTGGATTTACGTGCTTTTTTAGGTTGTTCTTGGGTAATTACAGGTTCTTCTGCTTTGCCAACAGATGCTGCCTCTACAACATTACCATTTTCATCCAAAGTAACAATTTGTTTGTCGTCCAAACCAAAAATTGCATTGATGTGTAGTTGTTGATAGCTCTTTCTCTCACTCTCGCCTGTTTCTAGCAATACAATTTTACCATCTGTAGTTTCGGTAACACTAACAACTGTGCCATACAAACCGCCGTATGTTTTTACCTTTGCGCCCTTTACAATTTGGTCGTTAAGGTTTTTGCGGTATTCATCATCTTTTTTCTTACGACTAAAACTCATAACAAGCATCACTACGATAACTGCTACAAGTAAGATGATTAAGAACCATTGGCTTTGCCAAAAATTTGCTAATAATAAACTCATAATTTGCTCCTTAAATGCTAATTTTTACGCAATTAGTATATCAATTATTTAAACATTTGCCAAACAATTTGGTGTAAAATATTGTCAAAAATAGAAGATATGTTATAAGTATTAGTAAAATTAATGAGATACAAACAAAGTAGTAGCGTAAAATATAAAAATTAGAGTTACTGTGTAACTCTAAAATTTAAATTATTTTTTCTTAATATTTCTTTCATCACCAAGAATTTCGCCATCATAATGCACACCCAACTCGTATGATGGTTCGCCAATTTTTGCTAAATATTCGTGTTTAAAATCCAGGTATCTATCATTGCGAATGGCCTCTTTTGCTTGCTCCATTAAATGTGTAAGGTAATGGATGTTGTGTAAGCTTAATAACCTTCCACCTAAAATC
>JAFZND010000153.1 GCA_017553065.1 Clostridia bacterium | reverse complement strand
TTGGTGTGGATGTAAATACAGCTAGCCCAAGTTTGCTTACATATGTGGCAGGTCTAAATAGTAGTGTGGCAAAAAATATTGAAAAATATCGTGCAGACAATGGCGCATTTAAAACCCGTGAAGATTTAAAGAAAGTGTCAAAACTAGGCGATAAAGCATACGAACAATGTGCAGGTTTCTTGCGCATAGTTGGTGGCGACAATATACTAGATAACACAGGCGTTCACCCAGAAAGTTATGCTGCCGTATATAGATTGCTAAAATACTTTAATTTAACAAGAGAAGATATCAAAAATGGCAACTTGGCACTTCTTCCTGCGATGGTGGAAAAAGAAGGATTAGAAAAAGTTGCAAGCACAATAAATGTTGGTGCTCCTACATTGCAAGACATTATAAATGAACTTATAAAACCAGGTCGCGATGTGCGTGATGAATTGCCAAAACCACAATTAAAAAGCGAACTTCTTGGCATTGAAAATTTGAAAAAGGATATGGTGCTCACAGGAGTTGTAAGAAATGTTACTGACTTTGGCGCATTTGTAGATATTTCTGTTCACCAAGATGGCCTTGTGCACATTTCTCAAATTTCAAAAGATTACATTAAACATCCTAGTGATGTGCTAAAAGTGGGCGATGTGGTGCGCGTAAAAGTGCTAGATGTGGATGTGGAGAAAAAGAGAATTTCTCTTACAATCAAAGATTGTCCACCAGAAGAAGAATAAAAAAAGAAAAAACACCCAAACGGGTGTTTTTTATTATCTTTCCATTAAATTTTCCTTGGTAATTACATTTGGTAATTCGGAAAATGGTGTTTTTGCAAGTTTTTTAATTTCAACTTTTGCCTCATGACTTGATTTAAATCTTTCAAATGCAGATGGTTGAAGTTCACTGCAATGTGCATGGTACATAGCATAGTAGAATTTGTCTTCTAGTGATAATGATTTTTTGTTTACTTGTGGCACATTTACCAATTCTACTTGTTTATTTAAGTATTGCTCGTCGTATGGGAAAATTGATTGCAAAATTGCAACTTTGTACATAGACATTTTTTCGCCTTCATTTTTGTATGCTTCAATTGCCTTTGCCAAATGGTCTTTTGCTTCGCTCTTTTTCCATATATCATAAGCATCGTAGAATTCTGGCATTGAACCATTTTTGTAGTCTGGTGAAGTTACACTCATAATATCTAATGCATGGGTTGCCTTTCTGTCTAAAAATAATTCAATAATATTTCTTACAGGGGAATCTTTGCTCATCATTTTATATTTTCCATCAATTACTTCATTTTCTCCAAGATTGTGGTTTTTGTAATACCAAATCATTGCAAGTAATGATGCGTTAGATGTGGCGCACATTGTATTTTGTGCAATTTCTTCAATTCTTGAATCAATAACAAGTATTCTGGAAGTGCTACCTTTACCACGCAAAATCATATCTTCATATTCTGTTGCAAGTGACACAAAGTTTTGCATCAATGCTTCTTCTAATAATTGTTTGTTTAAATCTTTCATAATATCTAAAAATTTCCTTTTGGTGGAGTTAAACCCACCAACATATATATTATAACATTATTGCTGCAGTTGTGTCAAGATGCCATTTTAAGCAAAACGGGGTAGAAAAAATTAAAAAAGGACTAATAATATTAGTCCTTTATTTTGCTTTTAAACTCTTTATCTTTGAGTAACACATTGTATATTTTATCACCAATTTCCTCTATGGATAACATGTTGCTAGATTTGTCTGTACATGCAATGATATC
>JAFZND010000152.1 GCA_017553065.1 Clostridia bacterium | reverse complement strand
GGATAAATTATGAGTGAATATAGGTTATATAAATTGTCCAAAAATATGGACGAGGCACTAAATCCAAGTGATTATACACCAGAAGAATTAGCAAAGTTACTTGGCAAAGATAAGGTGCTTAGCAAAACTGAAAAAGAAAAATATTTTGAATATTATGACGATGTAAAGGATAGAACATTGCCAAAACAAGATTGGTAAAGTTATTATTCAAATATTTTGAACATATAAATAATGTATCAAATTGTTTGGTGTAATTATGTTATTGTGTTATTATAATGGTGATAATAAAATATAAGTAAAGGAGATATTTTATGGCAGAAGAAGTAAAAGAAGAAAAAATTAAACCTGGCAAAGTATCAAAACTACTTATGCAAACAGCAATACTAGGTTTATTTGCTGTAGCAGGCGTAATTGTGTTGCTTATCACAGGTTCGCTAGGCAAAGCAGCTGATAATCGTGGTTTGATATTAGCACTAGCAATATTTGGTTTTATTTGCTTGGGCTCATTGTTAGCATTGCCATGGGTAAGATATTTGGAAAGAGGCAAATATAAAATTGTATCTTGGGTATTTGCCGCATTCGTAATTGTGTGCGTATTACTCTGGATTATTGCATCATTTGTTGTAAATGGTCTTATCAATAAGATTATCAATGAAACCATTACAGACACTTATGCATTTAACACAATTATATTTGTACGTATTGTTCTTATTATCACATTGCAATTCGTTGCTGCAAACTTTATTGCAGGTAACGTATTAAGATATGGTAAAAAGATGATAGTGTTCCAAGGTATTGCATATTTCAGTTATGCATACATTGATATGTGGCTATCATGCTTACTAAGCATTATTGTTTTGGTAAACAAAGGTGGTGGCGATTACGAATTAAGTTATAGTCCTGGATTAAAAGACTTTGTGTTTACACGTTGGGTGTGGACATTGGCATTAGTTGCACTTGTTTGGGTAATTGTATCTAATACAATTATTAGTAATACTAATAAAAATGGTGACTTACGTCGTACAGGTTATGATTATGACCGCTATGGCAGAAGACGCCGTAGATCACTTAGTGGCAGATTGCTAGGTGCAATGGTAGACAAACTTGAACGCCAAGGCGAAGACGAAGAAATTGATGCAGAAAACGAAGAAGCAAAGAAACCTGCGCCAGAAGCAAACGATGCAAAAGCAAAACTTGCAAAACTAAAAGAGATGTATGATCAAGGTCTTCTTACAAAAGAAGAGTATGATGAAAAACGTCAAAAAATAGTTGATGAACTATAAAAAACAAAAATAAAATAGCACTTGATTTTCAAGTGCTATTCTTTATTTTTTAAAACTTTCATTTTCAAATGGAGTAAGACCCATAATGTTTGTAACAGGAACGCAGAAGCTTACGCCATTTCCTTGTTCTTGCAAGTGTGTTCTATTAGAAATTTCTTGCATTACTTGTTTTCTAATTTTCTTATTTACAAGAATTAATATTACTTCTTTTTCACCTTGGATATTTACACCGCGAAGTTGTGTGTCTTTTTTACTTACACTACCTCTGCCATATAAAACTGTTGCACCCGTAGCACCTGCATCACGTGCTGCATCTATTACAAAATCAGCATAGCCACGGTTAATGATAGCTATTATCATTTCTACATCTTGAGTTTTAGTTTTTTTAATACTTGCTTGTTTTGTATTTTTACCATTTAATATGCTCATTTTGCACCTCCCATAATATTACCAAATAAATCGCTACTTATTGCGTCCAATGGGGTAGTGAATATTACACCTGTAGGACCATGTGGATTTATTAAGTTGTCTAGCATTTCACAAAGTTCAGTTGATTTTGATTTTTCAATGATGCACACAATTACATCTCGGTCAATTATGCCAAAACTAAATATATCACCAAGTGTAGATTTTGCAGTGCCTTTGCCCATTAAAACTAGTTTGTTATTTACATCATTTTCAATCAGTGCTCGCTCAACTTTGGCGTGTTTTGCTTTGTCTATTACTATCCAAAGTAGTTCAATAGGTGAATCCATATTTTACCCCCTTAGTTAAATTCAATAATTGTAACATGTTTTTCTTTTTGGTCTAATGCTTGTTCTATTTTAGCAATTTTCCTTTCGTTTATTGCCATTTTTACACCCATAATTTCTACGATTAGTATTGGAACTAATATTATTATTCCAATAGTGCCAAATCCGTATGTCATTAGGTCCAAGTTTTGTGCTAAACATATGCCTTGCATAAATGGCAATACAAATGTAG
>JAFZND010000151.1 GCA_017553065.1 Clostridia bacterium | reverse complement strand
GCTCGTTTAGTTTTGTTACTTTTGACGCAAGCGAATTATCTTGTGGTGTTTGCTGTGCTGTATTGTAAATGTGTTTGTTTCTAAATACAATTATAAGCACAATTAATCCAGGAAGTAGTGTACCACCAAAAAATATTTGTATGCATGAAATAACAGATAGTGATACATAGTGGCTTTCAGTTACATTTTGCACAAATCCTGCTTTAAGATAAGTTATGCTTGCTATTAAATTTATTGCAAACATTAGCGCAAAACTAATTATTACTGATATTTTGTAAAATGTAATATCACCATTGGAAATACCGCGAATAAAATCTCTAAACCATTTGGTGTATATTTCAGAAATATTAGATAAATCAAAAGCAATAAAAATACCCGCCACAAACAATAATGTGCACGTAATGATAGATAGTATTCCTGCTACTTTTAAAAATGTTTTGCTTCGTAAACTCATATACACATTATATCACAAGCAAATAGTATTTTGCCACACTTATTATAGTTTAATTATGCAATTGTGGTAAATAAAGACAAAATTTATTTTACTTGTGTTACTTTACCTTCTTTTACCTCCCACAAAGCGTCTGACACATCGTCAAATTCTTTTGAGTGAGTAAAGAATATTAATGTTTTATCAATCTTGTAAGTAGTTACAAAATTCTTTAAATGTTTTCTAAATTCTTCTGATGCATCTTGTGGTAATTCATATATCATAAGTATTTTGCAGTTTGAAAGTAGGGCACGGATAAGTCCTAATGCAAATAGTATAATTGAACTTTCTATTTCTGTAATTTCTGTATCAAATCCCTTTGGAAATTTTTTAATTACAGGAGTTAAGTTTAATTTATCACATAATTTTGTAATTGCACCAAAATCTTTGTTAGCAAGCAACAAGTTTTCTTTAATTGTTCCTTTGATAAACATAGGGTAGCTTGCACAATAATTTATGTGAGTTTTAAATGTTTTTTCGTTGTAGTCGTATAAGTTTAGGTTATCTAGCAATATTTTGCCTTGGTCTGGGTATTCATAGCGACGCAATAAATCAAAGATTACTCGTTTGCCACATTCCTTTGGTCCGCGCACCACATTTTTACCGCCTGTAACAAATTGCATTGTTACATTGTCAAGAGTGTATTTTTGACCAGGTTTTGCGCCTTCAGTAACACCAATAAGATTTAAGTTGTAGCCATCACTCTTGGTGTTAAGGTCGCCATATTCAATAAGTTCTTCGTCACTCAAATTTAAAATTGTGTTGATTCTATCTACATCCACCCGCATATTTTCTAAGTTGCTAGATTTATCAAATAGTGTACACAATTTATCTGAACAACTAGATAAGTATGGAACAATCACCAAGTATACTGCAATATCCATTGTGCCACTTGATACATAGTAAAGCATTAAGAATGTAATGCCATACACAATCACATTCCATGTTGCCCACCATATATTATTTTTCCAAGATGTTACCATCCAATAATCGCTAAAAGATTTTGTAAATCCCTTTACGCTAGTTACTAATTCATCCTCATAAGCTTGAGCGCCGTTCAATTCATTGATAACATCTTTGCCATCAATAACTTTTGAGTACGATTTAAACATGTCGTCTTTTTTCTCATAACGTTGCATAAGCAATTTGCCTAATTTTTTATTAAAGGCAATGTACACAAAGAAGTTCATCACTCCAATAGCAATTACAAGTAAACCTGCCAACCAATTAGATGTAAACACAATGATAAGAGTAAATATCACTTGAATTGCGTATGCTACAAAATTTGATATGTGGTCAGGGAAATCTGCCATGTTCGCCAAGTTGTTTGTTGCAATATTGATAATTTTTTCTTTTGACAATGCGTTTGCTTCGTCATCGCCAGCAGTAAGAATTTTGTTGTAAACTTTCCTGGATGCAACAAGTCGTATGTGTTCTGCTTGAATCACATACATTTTG
>JAFZND010000150.1 GCA_017553065.1 Clostridia bacterium | reverse complement strand
ATCCCTTGTATGGTAAGTAATCCACTAAATAGCGTAAAAATAATGCCAACCATCCACTTAAATGCAGAGCTCAAAAACGCCGTGATTTTCTTTAATTTTACCGTATCAGTCAAATGACCAAGTACCACAAATATAAAACTAATTATAAATATTGGATACATTATTTTACTAAAAAACAAACTTACAATATTGGTTAGCACAGAAACCACAGGTGTATATATACCAACACTTGCCACACTTCCCACTGCCGTCATAAGAGTTAGCAGAATTGGAAACAAAATATCCATTTGAGTTTGCATACTAGATAATGTGTCACTTGTAATTACACAAACTTTGCGCATTGTAACGGCAATTAGCATAATAATTAGACCATAACAGGCAAAATGTGATATTGTACCAACTCCATCAGATTTGGACGATTTAAAACTACCAATAATGCTACTCAATATGGCAATACACAATACTGTAAGTATTGTGGGAATAAAGGACTTAAGTTGGTCAAGTCCAATATTTACAATAGATGAAAATAAACTACCATAGTCATCATAATATGTACCATTTAATATGCTTTTTACTTTATCTTTAAATGACCCATCGCCAATTGATGAATATTGATTTTCTAATTGATTCAATATTTCATCCATATCACCAAAATTTATTGAATCAATTTGTTCATCTATTGTGGTATGCAACTGCTCAGTATCATCAAGAGCATACACAACATTTTTAGGCAAAAAAATTAGCACAAATAATGGAATAATAAAAAATATTATATATTTTTTCATGGCACTAATTCCAGTATGATATTGAATAATGATGTAACAATTGGCATTGCCATTAAAAATATAATAATTTTACCACCTAAAACTATCTTATCTGCAATTCCATTATTCCCACTATCTGCGCAAATATTGGCACCAAATTCCACAAGATAACCCACACCAATAATCTTAATTACAATCCAAAAAATATTGCTATCAATACCACTTTTTGAAATAATTTGATGAAAAGTATTAAAAATTTCAGTAAAATAATTAATTATAAACAAAAGCATTAAAATAGAACCGGCAATAGTTACCATAACACTTAATTCTGGTCTTACCGATTTTAGCAAAATTGCTATAACACTAATAACCACACCTATTGCGACTAGTTTTAATACTTCCATAATTCACTCTCAATACAAACTAAATAACGATTTTACTTTATCAAATAATTCACCTATCATTCCAACCAACATGAATAGTACAATTACAACTGTTGCTAGTGTAATCAATGTAGCAATATCATCTTTCCCAGCACTTTTAAGAAGCTGATTTGATATGGCACTAATAACACCAACTATTGCGATTTTAAATATAATTTCTATACCCATAATTCACCTATATTTAGCTAAAATCAATTACTATGCATAGCACATTAAATTAGCATAATACATATTACCACACCAATCAATGACACTAATTTAAAATACATATTTCCATTTGTCGATTCATCTTGTTTTACTTTAGCTAATTTATCATTAAATTGGACAGAATAATATGATAAATTATTCACCTCTCGCTCCACATCACCTTTACCCAAACTATTTAAAAATTGCAACAACTGATTATTCTCTTCATCACTCAAAAATGATAAGGTTACCTTTTGGTTAGACAAATATTCTTTCAAAAAACAATCAAAATCATCACTAAAATGATGCGAATTCATAATACACGCCAAATCACTTTTTAAAAATGTTATTTCTTGGTTTAAAACAATTAAAAATTTAGCTAAGCAATCATAAAAATTGCTTCTTTGTCTGTAATGGTTTTTAACATTTGAACCAAGTAATATAAAGCTACAACCAAGCACTATAATCAATGATATTTTCATACATAAATGCAACTCAAATTTGAGTTATATACTCCTGCAATAGTCCCAACGCCATTATCATCATTTAATACAACAAATCTTTCAAATAGTTTAGATTGCAAAATTCGCAAAAAGTCCTTTTTTGAGCGCAATTCGTCAATTCCACTAGCATGTATTGTTGCAACAACTTTTACACCACTTGTCATAGCATTTTCGATTACAGACAAATCTTTTTCCAAATTGATCTCATCTGTAATAATTACATCTGGACGCATACTGCGTATACCATTTGTAAATCCATAATATTTAGTGCAATTTACATATACATCTGCATTTATTGTGTCAAATGCATATACACCACCACTAATTCCTGTAATTTCTCCTCTTTCATCAACAATTAAAGTGTTTGTATGCACTAATTTGTTGCTTATTTGATAAGCCAAATCCCTTATAAATGTTGTTTTACCCATTCCAGGTGACGATATAATAAGAGTGTTTTTTACTTGTCCGTTATTAGCAAGTAAATTAAACACAGGCAAACTACAATTTTTAATTTCATGTGGCACTCTAATGTTTAGTGAAGTTATATTTTTTTGAGTCTGTATTGTATTACCATCACTAACAACTTCACCACAAACACCAATTCTAATACCACCATACACACTAACATAGCCGTTAATTATTTCATCATTTATAGTGTAAAGGGAATTATTACAACATTTATTAAGTATTTCTACAATATTGCTTTTGCGCGCGATTAAGGCGTTACTTTCATTGTCTGTTACTCCAATAAGCGACAAAAATTTATTTACCCCGCCAATACGAATAATAATGGGTTTGCCCACCCTTAGTCTAATTTCTTGCAAAATGTCCATATTTAGGGAGTTTATTGAATTCCAAATTACTTCTGGTAAAATTTCTTTTAACATAACTAAATACCTATTTGTAATGTAGTATATTAGTTACCAATTGTAAAAAATGACACAAAAAAAGTATGGATTATTTTCCATACTTAATTTATGCCAAAATACAACACAATCTAACATTTCTCATATATTTCTTTCATAATTTTAGCATCTTTACTTTGTGTTCCTCTGCTTTCACAAATTACCATTGGCGACATTTTATATTTTTTAAATACAATTGCCAATGGACCAAATTCTGGGCCATACTTTTCATCTTCAAATGTAAGATGCCTAATTTCGCCTTTTGCACCATACTCTATTTTACTAAAGTGAACATGAACATCATTTGTGCGCTTTTCACCTAATTTTTCGTAACACAATTTAATTATTTTTTCATAATCCGCACTTGTCTTTAATGTACCACCTGTAAGCGCGTTAATATGACCAAAATCAAATGTCGGCATAAAGTTATCACACATGGTACACATATCAATTATTTCCTCATATGTACCTATTTGTGCCGGTTTGCCCATTGTTTCTAAGCAAACATACATATCACTCAAATTTTCTGTAATTAGTAATTCTTTTAGTTTTTCTAATCTTTTGTAAATTAAAGATAGTGCTTCTTCACGCGTTAATTTACCTTGCGAACCAACATGAACAACCAAATGATTACCGCCCATTAGCTTTAATTTTTTTAGTCCACTAATAATATAGCCATAACTTTTTTCAACCATTTCATTATCTGGATTTGCTAGATTAATATAGTATGGTGCATGTGCTGAAACTCTAATTCCATTATCTGCAAAAACTCTACCCAATTCAATAGCTTTTTCATCACTAATATTTACACCTCTATTAAAAGCATATTCAAATGCATTTAGACCCTTTTGTTTTAGCCATGGCGCAGCTTCGGTTGTATGCTTAAATCCTAATGAATAAAATTCTTCGTCATTGCCAGAAGGACCAAAATAAATCATAACTAATTCTCCTCTTTTAAATATGTTTTTAATTTAAGTACACCATCTTTTACTGTTGCAACGCCAAGCAAATCTTTTCCACATTTTACGAAATAAAAAGCGTCACTATACTTAGTTTTTATTGTCAATCCATTACATAATTTTTGTGCTTCTAATTCATTTGTGTTAATTGTGGATATATGGCTGAATATAGATGTAATTGGCAAAATAATATCTTCAAGTTTGCCATCAAATTTTTCAATATCTACACTATTTTCAATACTAAAATTACCACTAGAAACCCTGCACAAATATGTCATTGTTGCATAAGTTTTTAATTTGTACGCAATATCTCTTACAAGTGATCTAATGTATGTACCACTGCCACAAGTGCAAATCAATTCTAATTCATCATGTGAGTAATTAACAAATTCCAATTTAGTTATTGTAACTTTGCATGGTTTTAATTGCGCATTATTTCCATTTCTAGCAAGCGAATATGCCCTAACACCATTTATATTTTTTGCTGAAAAAGCTGGGGGTACTTGTTCAATTTTTCCCACAAAACTTGGCAATACATTAATTATTTCTTTCAAAGATGGAATCACATTGTTTTCATGAGTAATTTTCCCTGTAATATCAAGTGTGTCTGTGTCAATTCCAAACTTCATTTTTAATCTATAACTTTT
>JAFZND010000149.1 GCA_017553065.1 Clostridia bacterium | reverse complement strand
GTAAGTGTAAAAATGGCAAAAACACAAAATTTGTCACTAAATCCAACCAAAATTAGTGGTACATGTGGCAGATTGATGTGTTGCCTTGCATTTGAGAATGATTATTATGCCAAAGTTTCTGAAAAAATGCCAAAAATAAATAGTTATGTATCCACACCAAAAGGCAATGGAGTAGTTGTGTATAATGATTTATTAAAAGAAATGGTGTCAGTTAAACGCGAAGTTGGAGATGGTGTGGTGATAGATACATTTGCCCCAAATGAAGTAAAAGTTTTACAAGGAAAAGCACATGAAAAAAAATAACTTAGTGCATGCAGATGAACGCTTGGATGATTTAGAATTGAAAAATCTCATGATTATTCAAAATCCAAGTGAATATTTGTTTACTTCTGATTCTGTTGCCCTTAGCAATTTTGCAAAGTGTAAAAAAGGTGATTTGGTGGTGGAACTTTGTAGCGGTAGTGGCGTGATTGGTATTTTGATGAATGAAAAATACAAACCATCACAAGTACACATGGTGGAATTGCAAGAACATTTGGCTGATATGTGCAAAAGAACATTAGAATACAATGGAATAGATAATATTGTTGTACACAATAGGGCGTTGCAAGATTTTGCCAAAGAATTTGGGTACAATAAAGCAGATGTTGTGGTTGTAAATCCTCCATATAAATGCACAGGCAATAAACAAAGCGATAAGCAAAGCATTAATATTGCAAAACATGAAATAAAAGTAACATTGGATGAGATAATATGTGAAGCACACAAATTACTAAAATTTGGTGGCGTATTTTATATGGTAAATAAGATTGAAAGATTGACAGACATAATGTGTACCATGAGAAAATATAGCATTGAACCAAAAACAATTAAATTGCTATCAAATTCTGTGCTAATTTCTGGAATTAGTGGCGCAAATAGTGGAGTAAAGGTAATAAAATAATGTTGTATATAGTAGCAACCCCAATAGGGACTTTGTCAGAAGTAACTTATAGGGCAGTTGAAATTTTAAAAAGTGTAGATTACATTGCTTGTGAAGATACTAGAACAAGTAAAGTTTTTCTTAGTCATTATAGCATTAATAAGCCACTTGTGTCATATCACAAATTTAATGAAGTATCAAGCCAAGAGAAAATAATTGCTGATTTAAAAAGCGGAAAGGATATTGCACTTATTAGTGATGCAGGTATGCCTGGCATTAGTGACCCAGGCACTGTGCTTGTAAATAAACTTATTGAGTGTGGATTGCCATACACAGTTGTATCTGGGCCTAGTGCATGCATAAATGCATTTGTGTTATCTGGATTTGATACCCCATTTACATTTGTAGGATTTTTGCCAGACAAAAATGGCGACAAAGTAAAAGCATTGCAAGAATATAAAACTTACAAATCAACACTTATATTTTATGTGTCCCCACACGATTTGGTGGATACATTAAATACCATGCATAATATGCTAGGCAATAGAAAGATTTGTGTTGTGCGCGAACTTACAAAGAAGTTTGAAGAAGTGTATTTTACCACTTTGGCTGATGGGTATGATAGTGTACTGAAAGGTGAATTTGTTGTGGTTGTCCAGGGGTATATGGAAGAAAACAACGACTTATTGTCAAAAAGTGTGGTTGAACACATAAAATATTACACTCAAAATGGATTTAGCAAAAATGAAGCAATTAAACTTGTGGCAAAAGAGAGAAAGCTAAAAAAGGATGAAGTTTATAAACAAGCAATAGATTTATAAAACTAATTGGGCAAACTAAATTTGGTTTGCCTTTTTTATATTATTTTACATATATTGCATGCAACAACAGCTGCTACAAAATTTGATAGGAGAGCAATAACAATCAATAGTCCAAACTTTTTCACTTTGGTTTTGGCAAAGTATACACTGCTTACAAAAAATATTGCTTCGCTACTGCCAACTATTGCACATGCACAGCGCGTAATATAAGAATTTGGACCATGAGTGCAAATTATTTGTTCTAAAACTGCAATACTACCACTGCCACTAAATGGTTTTATAAGTATTAGACCTGTTACTTCATTTGGTATGCCTAACACATTGAATAGAGGCTGTAATGTGTTTGCAAGAATTGTGTTTAGTCCAGATGCGCTAAATATTTCTATCATGATAAACACAGCAACAATGTATGGCAATGTAGTTACAACTAATTTGCATGCACTTTTGCCACCAAACACAAATGAATCGTACATATTTACTTTTTTATAAAACGCATACAAGAATAGTGCAATTATCATTATAGGGATGACATAACTCATTTATTTTTCCTTTTTTTAATTTTGAAATATAGTTTTGTTAGCACTATTCCACAAATTGTACTAGTTAGAGTTGCAATTAGTGTGGGAAGTATTACATTTGCGCTATTGCTAGCACCATGCGAAATTAAAAGTCCAATTACTGTGGTTGGAATTACTTCTAGAGAGGTAACATTTAAAATAAATAACATGGCCATTGCAGATGTGATATATTTACTGTTAGCATCTAATTTTTGCATTGCGCTAATTCCAGATGGAACACATGCATTGCCCATACCAAATATATTTGCTGTAATATTTACAGCAATATCACTTTTTGCGCATTCTACATCGCCAAAAAGTTTGTTTATTATTGGTGAGAATACTTTTTGTAATTTTTTATCTAAACCACAATTCTCAACAATATTTAGTATGCTTAGCCAAACGGTGTAAATTGCAAGTAGTCTAATTGATAAATTTATTGCCTTAGTAGAACCATGCACAAATGTTTCTAGCACACTTTGTGGTGATGTAATGGTTAAAATTATTGTTCCAACTAGTAAAATAACTGCAAAAATAAAATTCATATTGCAATATTATATTTGTGTGATTTATATTTTTATTCAAAAAAATATAATATAGCCACAACAATTTGCCTTTACTTAAAAAAGATAGTTTGTTATAATTAGTTGTAATTTGATTAAAGAGGGACTTATGAAAAACAAATATTATGTAACAACACCAATTTATTATGCAAGTGGAGATTTGACAGTTGGCCATTGTTTTTGTACAGTGCTTACCGATGCATGTGCAAGATTTTTTAGATTAAATGGTGACGATGTATTTTTCCTTACAGGTAGTGATGAGCATGGCTTAAAAATTGCTCGCAAGGCAGAAGAAGCACATGTAACACCACAAGAATTTGTAGATAAAACAGTAGAACACTTTAAATACGTGTGGAATAAACTTGGTATTAGTTATGACAAATTTATTCGCACCACAGACAAAGAGCACGTGGAGTGTGTAAAAAAAATTGCACAAGCTTTATTTGACAAAGGTTATATATACAAGGGCACATACAAGGGTTTGTATTGTGTGCCATGCGAAACTTTTTATTCAGAAGGACAATTGGTTGATGGCAAATGCCCAGAGTGTCATAGAGATGTAGAACCAACAAATGTAGAAGCTTATTTCTTTAAAATGAGTGCTTTCCAAGATTATTTGGAAAAATTATTTAAAGATGACCATTTCTTAGTTCCAGAAAGCAGACGCACAGAGATATATAATAACTTTGTAAAACCAGGTGTTACAGATTTATGTATTTCGCGTAACACATTCGATTGGGGTATTCCTTTGCCATTTGATAGCAAGCATGTGATATATGTGTGGATAGATGCACTTACAAACTATATTTCTGCACTTGGATATGGTAGCAAAGATGATAGTTTATATAAAAAGTTCTGGCCAGCAGATGTTCATTTTGTGGGTCGAGATATTACACGCTTTCATGCAATGATATGGCCTGCAATATTAAAAGCACTTGATATTCCTGCACCAAAACAAATTCATTCTACAGGATTTATCACCTTAAAAGGTGATAAAATTAGCAAATCAAAGAGTAATGGATTTAATCCACTTGTGCTAATTGATAGATATGGTGTGGATGCATTGCGTTATTATTTGATTAAAGAAGGTCCAATATTTGACGACATTCCTTACGCAAGTGATGTATTTTTGAATACAATAAATGCAGACTTATGTAACACATACGGCAATCTTGTATC